>DAAV01000056.1 GCA_001701295.1 Bacteroidales bacterium H10 | reverse complement strand
CATAGATTATGTGAACTTTGAAAGGTTGTTCAACTTTGGTAGGGTTCGGAGGTGGGGAAATAAAAAAGCGCACACCCACCACTAACTGCCCCATCTGGACTCGGGGTTAACTCAATATGGCAGATGTACGCTATGCAGTAGCATAGCATAAGCATCAGCCTATAAGTATTGAGTAAAAGAAAATTGTCCAGATTTTCAGTTAACCTATAAGCGGTCTTATGTTATGTTTATCAATCTTGAACGGTTGGCTCTCCAACCGCCTTTTATCCTAAATTCGACACAAAATTACAAATTTTCTGCGAATTAACAGGCGTTTACACTTGGGATTATTTCAATCCGTGTTGTTTTAGCTTGTAAACAAGCGTTGTACGTCCTATGCCGAGCAATTTTGCGGCTTGCGTTTTGTTGCCTTCGGTTTTCTCCAGAGCTTCGATAATTCGTTGGCGTTCTACATTAGAATCCCGAAGGCGGAGGCTGTCGGTCACTTCGGGCGACGAGCGACTTATAGGTAGGTCGGTTGCCGTGATGACACTACNNCCTTCCACATTGCGGGCTGCTATATTTATAACGTTTTTCAGTTCGCGGATATTGCCGGGCCAGTCGTGGCGTTTCAGCGTCTTGACAGCCGAGGCATCGAGGCGTTTAGGTGGCTCATGGTGTTCTTCAGCATACTGTGCGAGATAGAACTCGGCTACCGGCTGAATGTCCTCCGATACCTTTCTGAGCGGTTTGACAGTTATGTCCATCTCCCGGAGAGTGAAGAAAAGGTTTGACCGGAAGGTTCTGTCGCTTACCTTCTCTAGCAGTTCCGGCTCTGCGGTGCAGATTACTCGGACATCAGGGTGATCTTCGCTAAGAATATGCAACACGACCGATTGCTTGTCGAAGTTGAGCAGATGCACGTTTTTGAGAATAATCGTACCTCGGGCCGCTTTCTTGAAGTAGCCTCCGATACGGTTATACATCTCGCTCTTTTCAGAGTCAGGTTTATGTTCGCCGACAAGGGCGGCTCCACCTGCCTCAATTACGATGAGAGGTTTGTCGGTACGGTTGCTCTGGCGGAATATCTCCCGTGCAATCTGTTCCTTGCCCATGCCGCTTTCACCGAAGATAATCACATTCGCCTCCGCCGAGGCAATGCGGGTGATTTCTCTTTCGATGCGTTGGAACTCCTTGCTTGGACGGTGGATCAGCTCATTGTCAGGGGATACGGAATCAATATCCTGGATGTACTTTTGCACCTTTTCCACAAGCTGTTTGTCGATAGCCGGACGCTGAATGATATCGACGGCTCCGCCATCACGCATCACCGAGAGAATATCCACGGCATTAAAATTGTCCACTATGGCAATGACGGGGAATTTGTAGCCCTCGCGCTTTTGCCAGTTGATTAACTCCTGCGCCGTGCCGCCGGTGAATTTCATCGCCGCGACAACGACAGCTCCCGGTGGTAGCTTCGCCACCTCTTCCTTTGCTGCCTCCATTTTATCGACGGTAATCGGCTCATATCCAGCCCGAGTGAGCAAGCCCGACATTAGCCGACGGTCGGATTCGGAGGCATCAACAATGAGAATCTTGTTCATTGTCAGATAAATTTAGGTTATTAAATACACAGTCAGATACGTTCCATGAAGTGACATGAAACGTATCTGAGCTTTTGTAGTTATTTGTCAGAATATCACATAAATCAGTGTTATTTGGTGCGGCTTACTACATGGATGGCTTTACCATCCTTATCGAGCATATTCAGTCTGAGATTATTTCTGTCGGCAGTTAGAACTGAAAAGCCGGGAGAATCGTTACAGAATATGGTGCCATCTGTTTCTTTAGGAGTTCTTGTGAGAGAGCCGGATGTGTTAACCACATAGTCTATTTTTGAATCCGGGAGCCGGATGTGCTGGTAATTGTGGATATGACCGCATATATACATATCTACATTGTGTTTCCGAAGGATTGTGTCAACTTTCTTCTTCATATCAGTTCGCTCAGATTCCGACTTGTCGGTATAGGCATAGATGGGATGATGACCGACCACCACAATCCAGTCTTCCGTTGCTTCGCCCAGTGTCTTGTCGAGCCATTGTAACTGGGCATCAGTATCCTGATTTATAGCATCGGGATATGTGTCAGCCTTTTTCCGATACTTGTCAATCAATGGCGTGGTGTCGAGAAATACCACCCTGACGGTTGTACCGTCATCTTCAAAGGTCTTGGTGTAGTATCTCGCCGGCATCTCCCAGCGGCGGGACATGTCGGAATAGTCGATAACCGCCTGAGTGTTGCCACGATATTCATGGTTGCCGCATACAGGATACCAGTTTACCATAAGTTCTGGGTGGTCATAGATAAGTTCATAGTTGGTCATCCACAACGGGTCTGCCACGCTTTCCACGCCTCCGTAGTGATGTGTGTCACCGAGAGCGAGAACCGCATCGGGTCCTATTTCTTCTGCAATCCTGCCCATCGTTGCGGCGACCGGTTTCTGGTCATAGTGTCCATTGCGTCCGAGATCAGACACCACTATCAGATTTACATCGCCTTTGGCGATTTCTGTTTGGGCAATGGCTCCCGTAAAGGAGATGAGAGCCAAAGCCGCGATAAGTAATTTACGAATCATTGTTTTTGTATTTTTAGAATGTTACTTTCACTCCACCGTTGAGTTTCACTCCGTAATACTCCTGCTGCATCGTGTAGTCCTTACTTCCCTGATAATATCGCAGGGGCTGGTTCAGCAGGTTATTGCAGTCGGCATATACGGTTATTTTAGTTTTGCGCCCGAATGTATAGCTGACATTCAGATCCAGATATTTCACGGCATCGTAGTAACGGTCGTAGAACGAGCTTGCGCCCATCTNNCGTCGATAAATGCCGATGCATAATTGAACGAGGCTCTTGCGGAGAAACCGCACTTGTCGAAATATAGCGAGAGATTAGCGGTATGTTCAGGGGAACCGGGCAGACTTAGACCTTTTTCGTTTTCACGACCCTCGAAATTGAAATCGGTGATGCGTGAACGTGTATAGGTATATGTTGCATAAAGTCCGAGGCATTTCATCGCCGGTGTGATGAAACTGAAATCGCGTTGCCATGCAAGCTCAACACCGAATATATTGGCATTGCCGCCGTTCTTCGGTTGAGTGAATTTCGTCCATAAATTCCCTTCGTATTCCTTGTTGTAGGCCACCTCGTCGACAATAAAGCCCTCAATGCGTTTATAGAACAGACCGGCAGATACAAGTCCTATCGACTTCCAGTAATATTCGGCATTGAGGTCTATGTTGTGTGATGTGGTTGCCTTCAGACCGGGGTTGCCCACCGTTATCTCATTGTCGCCGCGGCTTATTTTCATTCCCGGGACGAGTGCCGAATATTTTGGACGGGATATTGACTGATTGTAGCCCGCACGGAACAGGAAATCCTTATTTATCTCCCATTTCAGAAGAAGCGATGGGAGGAAGTTTATGTAGCTTGAAGTTGCCGGCG
The DNA here is from genome assembly GCA_001701295.1 of Bacteroidales bacterium H10. Taxonomy (GTDB): domain Bacteria; phylum Bacteroidota; class Bacteroidia; order Bacteroidales; family Muribaculaceae; genus Lepagella. The sequence goes on along the minus strand of DAAV01000056.1, from coordinate 6,827 downwards.
CGGTTTTCGACACCTCTCCGGTCTCGTCGTCATAGATTCTGCCGATGTAACGCAAGTCGGTGTTCTCCACTCTCAATCCACCCATAAACTGAAGATTGTCCGCGAGCCGTGAGTCGATGCGCATGTAACCGGAAGTGACATTCTCTCGGGCGTGGTAATTGCCCGCAAGTTCCTCAGCCACCTGTTCGCTCTCAAACTGATTTTTATCATCAAGATTCAGAGAGCCGAGAAAATATTTGTCAATGAATGTTCCCGCCTTGTATTTAGCCGAAGGCATAAAACGGTCTGTAGTCATATCGACAGTATGGGCGAAAGCATCCTTGTCAAAGGCCTTCTCATCAATGGGAGTGTATTCGTAGAAGTCTATCTCTTTGTTCTTGGACTTGCTGACGAATTTGAAGCCGAATTTGAGCTTTGCCCTGTCGCTGAGTTTTGTCTTGAAATCAAGAGCTGCCTTGAAGTCCTTCTCGACAATATCTTCCTGCTGCTGTGTCAGTTCCTTGAGTGAGAAATCATCATTGAGTGTCATGGTGGAGCCTTCGTCCGGAGTGGCAAGAGGCTCGCGTGGATTCGACATATCGATACTGAACTTCTGCTTTTTCAGGCGATAATCGATATAGCGCTCGTTGGGCCTTTCCTCGGAGGCTCTCGCATATCCTAATTTCCAGTCAATCCCGAAAATGCCGAGACGGTTCTCGCCTCCGAGAGTGAAGTCCATAGTGCGTTGGCGTTCCAGACGGGCGTTGCGGTTGTCGGGCGTGCCACCTTTGGTCTGCACCCTGACATCGGCTTTCCCCTCCGGGGTCATGTCTTTCAGCGTCGTGCGGTAGCGGTTTTCCCAGTCGTTGCGGTGGTTGAAGATACCTTTGAACCATATCTTGTTGTAGTCGTTGAACTTCCAGTCGAGCGACAACGAATAACTCTGACGCTCGCGGGTGACAAAATACTGCCTTATCTGGTAGTCATTGATATATATTTTGCCGTTGTCGTCCTTTTCCCATATAAATTCAGTATTGTAGGATCCGGAGGGTGCATTATTATAGGAGGCGGCAAACATTACTCCGAAACGGTTGTTGAAAAAACGGTTTCCGAGAGTAAGACCGAAATTCATCTGCGCTTTGCGGCTTATCCAGTTGTATCCTGTTCCAGCGACAGCTCCGACAGTGAATCTATGCGGCGAATTTTTCGTGACAAGGTTTATGGAACCGCCGATGGCATCGCCGTCCTGATCAGGCATGAGTGTCTTGCTGACCTCGATTGTCTGAATCATATCGGAAGGTATGAGGTCGAGCTGCACGTTACGGATGTCGCCCTCTGCCGACGGCAGCCTCGAACCGTTGATAGTAACCGAACTGAACTCCGCCGGAGTGCCACGTACCTGACCGAAACGCGCCTCGCCCTGGTCATACTGCACGTTTATGCCGCTTATACGTTTCAGCGCGTCTCCGATATTCGAGTCCGGAAACTTGCCTATCTGGTCGGCAGATACCACATTCGTGATGTTGACGTTGTTTTTCTGTGCATTTATCGCTCTTTGCTGCCCGGAGAAAACACCGGTTACCACCACTTCGTTCAACTCCCGCGATGTATCCGACATCACAATATCGTCGATAGTCGATTCTTCCGATACTGTTATCGTTTTGCTCACGGGGAGAAATCCGATATAGGTTACCTTAAGACTGTGGTTGCCTGATGACAGATTGGCAAACGAGAAAAAGCCGTCAAGGTCAGTGACTGCCGACAGCTTGTCGCTGTCAATGACCACCACCGCCCCTGCCAGCGGGTTCTTCTCGTTGTCAAGGATGCGGCCTTTAAGTAGTCCGTATTTCGGACTGTCAGCCGCTAACATGGTCAGCCCCGAAACAAGCGCGACCATAAAAGTTGACATTACTTTCTTCACTGTGATTGTTGTTTATTGTTTGTTGTTTACGGTGCAAAATTCGCCAACTATTATTTCATGGGTTTATCAGTTTTGTTTAGCTTTTGTGAAACTTACTGATGTCATTATATACAGAAATCCTCACGACCCATTTTAATCAAATGGATGGTGAGGATAGTAACAGAAGGGATATATACGTTAATAGACTGTGTTCTGGGGGTCGAAGTTTGTCCAGCCTTGAAGCCAGTTGTCGGATGTATCCTTGAAAGCGCCTATGTATCCGCCTTTACCGTCCGAGAGCATCGTGGAAGGACAATAATTCTGGCCAAGACCTGCGGGATCGGTGAGGTTGAGAGCGACCTCGGTCATGACCTTGTTGTTAGGATTCGACAGGAAGAAGGTGTGGGAGAATGATTCTCGGCCTTTGTCCTCAGTACCGGCCGCAAGGTCTATGAAATAATCCTCATATACTTTGTTTTTGTCGGAGCCGATTATATCCATACCTGCAAATATAATATTGTCGAGTTTGAAGTCTCCTGCCTTGGCATATTTCACGGTATTGCCTTTCTCCCCATCGACAATCAGACCGATGGGATAACCTACGGCAAGAGTATTGGCTACATTGAGTTTGCTGCCACGGCGTATCTGCATGGCCGACTGGAATTTGCCGAGTTTCGAGCCATTGTCGGGGAACATGTTGCCGGCCGTGATATAATCAGAACTGTTGCGGAAGTCTCCGTTCTTGGCGGTTTTAGGACCGATGAATGTGACATGGCTGAAATGAGCTGACGTGAACGGGGCTGTCTCGGCACCGCTGGCGTTGTTGTCGCTCTCGAAACCGTTGCTCTGCGATGTATCGGCGATTCGAGGATCACGAACCGACAGACAGTATTCAACATTGCCGAAGAATCCGTTGTCGGTGTCAAACTCATCGTCCCAGCCTTTGTAAGCCACGAGGTATTTACAGTTTACAGAACCACCGAACCATTCGTATGAATCATCGTTTGAGTATGATACCTGAATGTGGTCCACGGTCGTGCCGCTGCCCACCGAACCGAAAGTCAGGCCATTGATTTCCTTGTCGGTGTCGAAGGGATAACCGGCGAACTCTATACGTACATAGCGGTATATGCCGGAGTTGTCGCTGTCGTTGTCACCTCCGTGGATTGTGGTCGGGCCACCCTCGATCTGCATTGTCTGCTGGTTGTTTCGGGCTTTTCCGCAGATGATGAGTCCGCCCCAGTCGCCGGGACGCCGCTGCCCGGGAGCCTGTGCCGAGGTCATTACCACCGGCGCGTCCTTCGTGCCGTTCATCTCGACATATCCTCCCGGTTCCACGATGAGCGAGGCCATAGTCTGCTTGTCGCCCTTGATGACGGTTCCGGCCGGTATGCGGAGTTTCGCTCCGGCATCCACATAGACCCATCCCTTGAGCAGATAGACACCCTTCTCAAGAGTCACGTCGCCGGTAAAGTGGAAGTTCTGGGTACCATTGCCGAGTTCCTTGCCCTCGTTGAAGAGTATGCCCTTGCTGTAGGCCACATTCCCTTTGTAGGTCACTTCCGGGTCTGTGAACTTGGGCGAATCGGGTTCGTCGTTCGATGAGCAGGATGCCATTGCAAGTCCGGCTCCCACGGCAAGTGCCGCCATGAGCAGCCTGCCTGAGTTGATGATGTTGATTTTCATACGTTTTCTCATTTTTAATTAGAAATTGTACTTTTTTGATTAGAAATTATATCCGATTGTTATGTTGAAATTGCGTCCCGGTTTGTAGCTCCGGGTTGTTTCTTCAATTGTTTTACCTTTCCCTTCGTTTGTCACTTCCTCAATTTGTTTGAAAAGGTATCTTTGAGCGAGGATATCGCGTGCCGAAAGTTTTAGGCTCCATCTGCCGAACTTCTTCGACACCGATATATCAAGGCTATGGCGCGGCATCTCGTAGGAATTGGGGATGTTGCGTGCAGTGCCGTCGGATGCGGTACCGTAACGGTTGCCCACACCGGTGATGCGTTTCCCGATGATATTGTAGAGTAATGCGGCGTTCCAGCCGTATTCATCGTTATTATAGAACAGTCCTGCGTTCACTAAGTAGGGGGACTGTCCCTGCATCGGGCGGTCGATGTTGTTTGTGCCTTTGTCGAATGTAACCTGGCTTTTGATCAGTGCTCCGTTGAGCGACAGCGAAAAGTCTCTGAGTCCGATGAAATCTAGGTTCTTGCGTATGTCGAGCTCCACACCGTAGCTGTTGGCTCCATTGGCGTTGATGAAAGAATATATGAGGTCGGTGCCACCGGCCACGGTATATGTCCACTCAATCGGATGGGCGAAATGCTTGTAGAAAAGCGCTACCGAGATCTGTTCCCCCCTGGAGGGATACCATTCCCAGCGGAGATCCGCATTGTCGATTGTAGCCGCCTTCAGGTCAGAGTTACCCATCACGCTGCTGCCGAGGTCGAAGTCATAATATACCGATGAGGAAAGCTCGCGGAACTCGGGACGGTTGGTAGAGCGCCCGTAGGCGGCGCGGAGCTGGTGGCTGTCGGTTATATGGTATGTAACATTGACCGACGGGAACAGCCCCGGATAGTCATAATCGGTCTTATGGAGGCTCTCCTCATACTGGCGGGTGTTCATCTCGAGGGTCTGGCGGCTGTATTCATACCTCACACCGGCATGAATGTCGAATTTTCTCAAGGGAATGTCCGCTGAAAGATAGGCCGCCCCGAGTGTCTGATGCGCATTGTAGTTGTTTAGCCAGTTTACCTCCTCGTAAAGATAGAGTTTGTCATTCCCGTAATTTGAATCAGTCAAAAGGTCGCCCTGCACATCGGGATTGAACATGAATCCGTCAGGGAGGCTGTTGTCAGGCTGCCAGCCGTACTGGAACTGACGGGTGCGGTAGGTGCGGGTACGGTATTCTCCGTATATGCCGGTTTTAAGTATGGGTTTGATGATCGAGAAATCAAACTCATGCCGGTAATTGCCCGACAGCGACCCGGTGTGCTCGTTGAGCTTTGTAAATTCCCGGCCGATACGGTATATGCCCATAGTCTGCTCCGTGCGGTCGGTGCGCTCTATCAGTCTCCGGTCTGGCAGATTGCGTTGTGCAAAGGCATATCCGACGCTCCAGTCCACGCGGTCGGCATCGAATGTATGGCTGCCGGTGAACTGAGTGTTGAAAGTGGGGGTGCGACGAGTGATAATATTCCATGTCGTTGATATTGTCGGCCTGCGCATTGAAACCGATGCGGTCGGAATACCTGTTCTTGATGATTTGATTGAAGATGTTTTTCCACTCAAACAGATGGATGCCTCCCGAAGGACGGAAAGACAGGTTCAGCATCGCCCCGTAGCGTGTCTCCCGGGTATATTGGTTGTCGGAAGCCTTTCGCAGCGGTACGCTCTTGTCGTTGGATACATCGTACGGACCATAGAGCGAATTCTCCATATTCAGCAATGTCCGGTAGCTGTTCGAGAAATTCAGTGCCGCCTNNTAGCCACATCTGCCCGTCACCTATGAGCCAGGACTGATTGTATCCGGCACTTGCCTTAAGGTCGGCAACGGGATGTATGGTCTTAACCCGCCAGTTGTTGTCCAGACCGCTTGCCAACGGATCGATTCTTCCTTCAAATCCGGGATAACTCACTAACGGCGCGTCAAGTCCGCCGGCAGGGAAGGCAAACCTGCCTCCGGCCTTTACAAACTCACGGAAATGTGTCCTGTCGTTTATGCCTGCGCCGACAGAGATGTCGAAGCCGGTTTTCAACGGTTGCCTTTTGGTATTGACCATCACGAAACCGCCGGTGAAGTCGGCGGGATATTCCGGAGCGGGGCTTTTGACAATCACCATATTGTCGATCTGGCTGCTCGGGATGATGTCGAATGAGAAAGCGCGGGAGTCTGCCTCGGAACTCGGCACCGCGCTACCGTTGAGCCATACATTGTTGTATCGCTGCGACAAGCCTCTGACCATAACAAACTTATCTTCAATAATCGAAATGCCCGGCACTCTTCTTATAACTTCCGAAGCATCTTTGTCCTGCGTCTTGGCGATTTGTTGCGACGAAACACCTGTCTGCACTACATTACTTTTCTTTTCCTCCTCTATCATGGCAGCCTCGGTATCCCTTCGTGCGACAGCCACTACTGTCACTTCGGACAATGAAGTGACATCCGGCATCATAGGAATGTCAAGTATCAGCTCTTCCATTCCTAAGGGTACCTGATGTGAGATTACCGTATCCCGGTATCCTATATACTTTATTGCAAAATCATATTTCCCTGCGGTGAGCTGCAATGTATAATGACCGTCTATATCTGTCGATGCCCCCTGCGTATGGTTGCCCGCTATGACCGTCGCGCCAATAAGCGGTTCATTTGTAGCCGAGTCATAGACTCTTCCTTTGACTATGCCGGCATCCATATTGACCGTGGAAACGAGCATTGACAAAGTCATTACGCATACATGTAATTTTTTACAATTCATATTCTCGTTGTCATTATTTCTGCCGCAAAATTATGGACATAATGTTTCATGGTTTTATCAGTTTTGTTTAGATTTTATGAAATAAATTGTATCATTAAACTTTTATTAAATTTTTGAGCATCAGGACAGTATTTGACCGATTATTAGTAATTTTGCGGCATGGAAGAAAAAAAGAAAATACTTGTGGTGGATGATGAGGAGGCTCTGTGTGACGGTCTCGGATTCAATCTTGAGGCGGAAGGCTATCACGTAGACACGGCATATAGCGCGGAGGAAGCTCTTGCCCGCGACCTTGCCGGCTGTGACCTGATACTCCTTGATATTATGATGGGGGAAATATCCGGCATCCAGCTTGCACGCATTATGAAATCGAATCCGGCGACAGCCTCGGTTCCCATAATATTCTGCACAGCCAAAGACACGGAAGAGGATATGATTGCCGGTCTCGACCTCGGGGCCGA
>DAAV01000052.1:171-7014 GCA_001701295.1 Bacteroidales bacterium H10 | reverse complement strand
AAGTGAGGATTAATCCTCACTTTCTTATTTTATTATAACGTACAGAAAGAAGTACCCGATTAAAAATTTTTCAGTTCATTATAAAGCTGATGAACCGGCAGCCCCATTACATTGTAATAACTTCCGCTTATGGATTCGACAGCCACACACCCTATCCATTCCTGTATGCCATAGGCACCGGCCTTGTCATACGGCAGAAAATTTTCCACATAATATTCTATGGATTCATCCGAAAGGTCCGCGAATCTGACTTCAGTAGTAGCAGAAAATGAGATACGTCGCCCGTGAGTTGAAAGACACACTCCCGTTATCACCTTATGGGTTTTCCCAGACAAATCTTTGAGCATCCTCACGGCCTCGTCATGATCTTTCGGTTTTCCCAGCACCTTGTCTCCGAGAATGACAAGAGTATCGGCCGTTATTATAAGTTCATTGTCACAAAATGTTTTCATGTAGGCATTCGCCTTCATATTCGCAAGATATTGCGGAATATCTTCCGTAGCTATGGAAGAAGGATATGTTTCATCTATCCCTCCGATACTTATCACATTGAAAGGTATCCGCAACTGTGACAGCAGTTCTCTGCGTCGGGGAGATTTGCTTGCAAGCAGTATTTTGTATTTTCTCAGATTCTCAAACATAAAAGATCCTGTTTAGCCGGTTCACCATCCGAAAGCCTTTTCATCTTTCATCCAGTCGCCCCGGGCGCGTAATACTTGTTCGATTACATCGCGTGCACACCCGTATCCTCCATTCATGCGTGATATATACACCGCGGCCGACTTCGCCTCATGGCATGCATCACAAGGCGCACAAGGAAGCCCGGCAACGCGCATGCAGTGAAGATCCGGAATGTCATCACCCATATAAAGTGTTTCTTCGGGAGAAAGTTCTTTCTCTGCCAGCCACGCGTTAAAAATATATATCTTATGGGCCGCTCCCAGGTAAATATCTTTTATACCCAACGCCTCGTAACGATGCCGCACCGATTCGGTCTTTCCTCCGGTTATAATAGCTATCCGGTAACCCAATCTGGCAGCAAGCTGCAGCGCGTAACCGTCCTTTATATTTACCATCCGCATCGGCTCCCCCTTGTCTGACATAGGAATTGTCGAAGGAGACAGCACTCCGTCCACATCAAATGCGAATCCTCTGATTTTCTTTAGATCGTAATTTATGCCGCTCATAATTCAGTCTGGTTTAGTATGATTCATAATCGATGCTGTCATAACTTTATAAATTTCAAGCAATTCGGAATGATCTCTGAGCTTCTCCGTATGACTGCTTATAGTTTTCATATCGTGACGCACGGCAGGTCCGGTCTGTGCTTCTGCGGGACTTACACGGAGGATCTTATTTCCGGTCTCCCGTATCAGAGGCAAAAGCACATCGAAAGGAATGTTTCTGGCAGCGAGATAATTGTCGGCAAGAGTCCAGAGATGGTTCACAAAATTACAGCTCAATACAGAGGCTATATGTATGTCTTTGCGTCTTTCAGAATCAGCCATGTAGACTTTCTCGCCTATAAGTCTGGCCACAGTCTCAAGCACATGGGCCGTATATGTGTCTGAGCCTTCTATAAAAAATGGTATCTCGCTGTATTCAAGATCGATGCCTTTTGAAAATGTCTGAAGCGGATAGAAAACACCCGTAGCCGGATATATGTCCGAAATGGCCGAAAGCGGGGTAGTGCCGGAGGTATGGGCCAATACCGCTTTCCTGTTTATAATATGCGCTATTTTTCCCGCCACATCACATATGGCATCGTCAGACACGCATATAAGGTAAAGGTCCGAGTCTGTTCTGAGGCCTTTAAGTGTGCGTGATGGGACGGAACAAACGTCAGCATGATCTTCGAGAGCCCTTACAAGATGAGTTCCGACTTTTCCTTTACCGACAATATCTATTCTCATAATCTTATCTATTGCTTGTGAGCTATTTCAATAATTCTATCATCCCCATGGTATGCCGTAAATTGATTTCGACACACGGATTGATCGCACCGGAATCTGTAACAAGCATATCTATTCCCAATGGGCCGGAGTAATACGGCGCTATGATTTTTTCAATAGCCTTCTGCTGCAGACTGAAAATATCCGGATTCCATCTGTCGGTGGAAGTCTCAATCACTTTCAGCAGTTCCTGTTGTGAACCGGTCCGGTTAGACTGATATTTTCCGCGCCGCGACACATTAAAAACAGAATAACCGATAAATCTTGCTTTATTGTCACGACATACCCATTCCGTCGCAAAATCAAGTTTTCTATCATAGGCCTTTTCCATCATGACAGAACCTTGACGTCTTATAATTCCACGGAGCCATGGCGCCACATGCTTTTCCTCCAGATCATCGGTCAAAATCACTCCTCTGCCGGAACTGCTCCAAGGCGCTTTAAAGAACAGACGATGCGTTAAATGGAATGCGGATATGCCATCCTCCGCGAGGGTGATTTCCTGCGGAATCTCGATCTCGGGGTCAAGAAAACCGGATAATTCCCTGAAAAAAGCTATTGTAGTTCGACGGTGCGACAGATTCCTCAGGTTTGTAATATCCTCTTCCGATGGCATTCCGGGCATGCTCCTTCCAGCGGATAGTTCCAACAGCCAGCGTCTGATCTGCCTGTTCCAGCCCCAGGGTTCGGGAATGTATGACGTAAGGAGATGAGTATCTTCCGATGCTTCCTCAGGGGTCAGGACCGTTATCGCTTTTCTTGACACGACATCATGGAAACGCAAGGTGTCTATAGGCTGTAAAATTCTGTCCATGATAATGATTGCGTCCCCCTTATCTGCGTACAGAGCCGGAAGCAATGCATTTTCTTTCCTTAGTGAAACCACATGCGCCGGCGCGGTATAATACGGCGAATCCGATGCAAGAGCATAATCTGTATCTGGATTGAATATATGGAGTCTGGACATTGTCACACAGTTATTGACACACTCTGAAGTGCAACCGTTCGATTGCTTATAAAAACAAAAGCCGCAGATTTAAATTTCCGCGGCATATTTGCTTTCAATCCGGGGAGTCCTCGGAATCGCAATTTTAATTGTCAAGCTGGTCTCTCTCTTTAAGAGGATTTGAAAAATACAGCTTATGCTCGAGATATTCCTGTGTCGCAATCAATGTCGGTTTCGGCAATTTCTCATAAAATCGCGAGATCTCGATCTGTTCCCTGTTTTCCGACACCTCTTCCAGATTGTCGGTCGATGCGAATTCCTGAAGTTTCTTTTCAAGTTCTTTCTTGAGTTCCGATGAAATCTGGTTGGCTCTCTTGCCGATGATGCAGACAGTCTCATATACGTTGCCCGTCTGTTCTGCCATGGCGATCATATCGCGGGTAACCGTGGTGAGAGGTGCGTTTGTTTTCTTATAATCCATAAGTTCTATTATGATTTATGTGGGGTTTGCGTCTTTATAATAACGTAAATTTTTGTTCTTTCGTTTATCGGGATGTATGTTTCTCAGCAATCTGGAAGATTGTTCTTGCCTCCTTGAGATGTTTTGATTCCGGATAGTTGTTTACGAAGGAATAATATTCGTCCACGACATCGGAATATCTCTCGCCCATCTTTTCAGAGACACTGTTTCTGGCCTGCTGATATTTGGATTTGAGGATCAGAAACTCAAATTCTTCGCGATATTTGGAATATGGATAATCCTTAAGTGCATTCTGTGCTACAATCACTGCGGATTCATAATTATTGCCCATGAAGTTCCCAAGATTGTAATAGAGTTGGGCGTTCTGCAGTTCTTTAAGCGTAAGTTTGTCCTGCATCTCGAATATGGCCTTTTGCGCATCAGGCACTTTCTCGCTCTTAGGATATTTTTCCAAAAAGTTCTGAAGTTCTTCTATAGCCTTGATGGTGTACGTCTGGTCGAGCTGAGGATCAGGAGAATCCAGATAAAAGCCATATCCTGAATAATAATGTGACAATTCCGCGAATTTGCCTTTCGGATAACGCTGATAATATGTCTTGAAAAACACATTGGCGTTTGTATAGTCCTGATTCTCATAATATGACATGGCCAGAAGAAAGAGAGCTTCCTCTCCTTTTGCCGTGCCTCGCAGAGGAGTATATATATCATTCAGAATCGTGGATGCCTGAAGATATTTTTTTGATTCGTAGGCACGCTTGGCATAATCGAATTTATAATCTACGTCACGGCTTTTCATGACCTTTGTATACTCGGTGCATGAGGCAAGCAGTGCCAACAGGGGTAGCCAAAACAATAATCTGCGCATAGATTGATTCTTAGGTATGTTGTCGTGGGAATATATTTCCTCCCGTATAAGAAACTGTTTATATTTAATTGCAGAAACAATCACTATTATTTTTTCGGATTAAATTTACACAGTTTCTAAAGTGCAAAGTTAGCAAAAATTATCGGAAATGTCTCTAAATCTCATCAAAAATTGTTAACTTTGGGGGTTTAAAACCGGAATAAGAGTGAAAACCAACCAGACAGACCATTCCTATAGTTGGGGAAGTAAGTTTATTGACCGCCATCCGGTGATGGCCAACATTGTGATAATCTTTATCATTGCCGCTTTAGGCATATATGCCGCCTATCTGGCGACAGCTCTTTTTACAAAGCACGGCCGCAGTGTGCAGGTGCCGGGAGTCGAGAATCTGTCATATACAGAAGCAATATCCAGGCTTCATAGCCGGGGGCTTAAGGTCGATATTCGTGATTCGTTGTACAGAGAAGATTTCCGTCCGGGCTTTGTAATAGAACAGTTTCCTAAAGCAAACTCCATTGTAAAGCCGGGAAGAAAAATATTTCTATATATCAACGCGGTTCATCCGAAGGAGGTGATCCTTGATGATGACAATCATCCCAACGAACTTGCCCTGAGAGGCGTTTCGGAACGTACGGCGCTGGCAAAATTCGAGGAGCTCGGTTTCAAGAACGTACGTACTGTCAAGGTGCTCGGCACGACCGACCGTGTGGTAAAAATCCTGGCGAATGGCAAACCTGTCCACAAAATGCAGAAGATACCCGTCAATTCGTCGATTGTCATAGAGGTTTCTGACGGCAGACTTTCTGAATTGCAGGATTCTCTGACCAATCTTGAATATCTTGACGCCTACCGCGAGAGTCAGGCAGCCCATGAATATAGTTCCGAAGAAAGTTACGATCCGGACTACACATCGACTCCGGATGTCACCCCGAGGCATGAGCCGGAACAGGCTGAAGAAAATGAAGAAAATTCTCAGTATTTCTGATAATTAATCATTTATAAACAATGTCTGAAGAAATACTTGAAGATTTGGAAGAATCAAATGAATCGGCAATATCCATTGCTGATTCTAACGAAAAACTTTCGCAGGCCGAACCTACATATGTTATGGAGGATGGCCGGGAACTATATGAACATTTCCGTTTTGAGGCAGACAGAGGTCAGCAATTACTGAGAGTGGACAAGTTTCTTGTGGAGCGGATGGAAAAGACTTCGCGAAACAGGATCCAGCAGGCCGCCGATGCCGGATGTATTATTGTGAACGGCAAACCGGTCAAATCCAGTTATAAGGTAAAACCGGGAGATATCATAAGCATTGTCATGGACCGTCCACGCTATGATTTCGAGATCATAGCGGAAGATATACCTCTCGATATCGTCTATGAAGATGACTTTCTTCTGGTTGTAAATAAGCCGCCGGGGCTTGTGGTGCATCCGGGTCACGGCAATTATTCCGGAACTCTCGTAAATGCGCTCGCATATCATTTCAAAGATGATCCTGATTATGACGTGAGCGATCCGAGACTCGGTCTTGTGCACCGTATCGACAAGGACACTTCGGGACTACTTGTAGTGGCCAAAACCCCGGAGGCCAAGACAATGCTCGGAAAACAGTTTTTTGACAAAACGACCAAACGGGAATATGTCGCGCTGGTATGGGGTGATTTTGATACGGACAAGGGCACGATTACGGGCAATATAGGCCGCAATCCCAAAAACAAACTTCAGATGGCTGTACTGAAAGATCCCACCCAGGGCAAACATGCCGTGACACACTATTCCGTCCTTGAAAGGTTCGGTTATGTGACAATGGTGAAATGTGTGCTTGAGACGGGCCGGACACACCAGATCAGAGTCCATATGCTGCATACGGGTCACCCACTGTTCAATGATGAACGTTATGGGGGCGACAAGATACTGAAAGGCAACACCTCATCGTCGTATCGCCGTTTTGTCGAGAATTGTTTCGAGATATGCCCGCGGCAGGCTCTTCACGCCAGGACACTTGGATTTGTCCATCCTGATACAGGGAAAGAGATGTTTTTCGAAGCTCCGATTCCCTCGGATATGGAAGCCTTGTTTACAAAATGGAGAAATCTTCGGAATGCCAACAGTGCAGACGGCTTGTGAGATGATTATTTCATATTCAGGGCAACAGAATATGATTTGACACGTTATTTTAACAGAAGTTTTTACAATAGAACTTTCATCAACACTTGCAATGTTGAACCTACAGACTTATTATGAGCGCTCAAGAATTAGATTTTAATGATATATCCCCTTACGATGACGAGATTTTTCATGAGAAAATGAAAACACTCGTCAAGGATCCCGGTTTTCTTCATGCTGTATATTACACAATGCCCAAAGATGATGTTCCGGCGTTGATTGAAGATCTGTTGAAGATCGACAACAAGTATGATTTCCAGCATCAAGTGATGTTTCCTTTTCTTGAGATGCTTGCCAAGACGACGACGGCAGGAATCAGCCTCGGTGGTGTAAAATATTATAATCCTGCCCTCAACTATGTGTTTATCACCAACCATAGGGATATCGTTCTGGATGCATCTTTTCTGAATCTCGCATTCATGCGCAGGAG
>DAAV01000052.1:0-156 GCA_001701295.1 Bacteroidales bacterium H10 | reverse complement strand
CGTTTTCGACTGGATCACGGATCTGGTGCGACTGAATAAGTCTTTTATCGTCAAAAGAAACACAGGCCTTCGCGAAGGACTGCTTGCGGCAAAGAAACTGTCGGCATACATTCATCATGCAATTCTTGACAAACATGAATCCGTGTGGATAGCTCA
>DAAV01000089.1 GCA_001701295.1 Bacteroidales bacterium H10 | reverse complement strand
CCAACTGAGCTAAAGAGGCAAAAGAAAATCGCCGAGCTGAGCGTGTCAGCGAATTTCGAGTGCAAAGTTATAACATTTTTCCGATCTATGCAAACTATTTCTGCAAAAAATCATTATTTTTTCTTCACTTTTTTTGAAACCGCGCGTTTATCGGTTGATTTTTTTACTCTACAGTAACCGATTTTGCAAGGTTTCGGGGCATGTCTACATCCTTGCCTTTGTTGATCGCGATATAGTATGAAAGCAACTGCAACGGCACTGATGTTATGATCGGAGTGAGGCATTCAGGCATTTCAGGAACCTCCAGAACGTGATCCGCGATATTGCTGATGACCTTATCGCCCTCCGTGACTATAGCGAGTATATTGCCACCGCGGGCTTTCACCTGCTGGACATTGCTCACGATCTTCTCATAGAGATGATCTTTGGGCGCGATTATCACTGTTGGCATCTCCTGATCTATAAGAGCGATAGGGCCATGCTTCATCTCGGCGGCAGGATAGCCTTCGGCATGAATATATGAGATCTCCTTAAGCTTTAACGCACCCTCCAGAGCCACAGGGTAGCTGTAGCCTCGTCCGAGATAGAGGAAATTGCGCGCATATGTAAATATCAGGGAAAGTCTTTCGATCTTGTTGTTAAGTTCCAGCACTCGTTTCACATATGTCGGGATCTTTAGCACCGCCTTTCCTACAGCAGAAATCTCCTCCTGGCTCAGAGTTCCTCTAAGCTGCGCCACGGCAAGCGATATTAGAGTCAGCACCATCACCTGTCCTGTAAATGCCTTGGTGGAAGCNNAGGTCCGACATGTATATAACATCCGGCATAAGTCTCTCTGGGTATCGAACTGCCGACCACATTGCTTATGCCAAACACAAACGCGCCTGCGTTCTTGGCGATCTGAATAGCCGCCAACGTGTCGGCTGTCTCTCCACTCTGCGAGATAGCAATTACCACATCATCCTTATCAATGACCGGATTGGAATATCTGAATTCCGAAGCATATTCGACCACCACCGGAATACGGCACATGTCCTGAAGAAGGTATTTGCCGAGAAGTCCGGCATGCCATGATGTGCCACAGGCCACAATCACGATACGCTTGGCATTCAGGAATTTATCCTTATGATCATTGATACCGTTGATTATGATCCTGTTACCGCGTTCCACAACACGCCCGCGGATACAGTCTCTGAGCGTGTCGGGCTGTTCGAATATCTCCTTGAGCATGAAATGAGGATATCCGCCTTTTTCAAGTTGCGAGATCGACATCTTAAGGGTAGTGACATCAATCTCCGCCTCCACATTGTCGAGATTGGTTATTTTCAGCGGTTCCCCGCGGCGTATCTCCGCGATCTCCCCATCTTTAAGATAGACACATTCTTTGGTATATTCCACAAAAGGAGTGGCGTCCGAGGCCAGAAAGAATTCGCCATCGCCGATACCTATTACCAAAGGGCTGCTCTGACGTGCAGCTATGATAGTGTCCGGATTATCCTTCTCAAGCACAGCTATAGCATAAGCGCCGACAACCTGTTTGAGTGCCTGACGCACTGCCGACAACAGCGAACATTTATTAGTGACACGGACATACTCGATAAGCTGCGCGAGGACTTCGGTGTCTGTTTCCGAATGAAAAGTGCATCCATGCTGCTCAAGGGCGTCCTTAAGAACTTTATAATTCTCTATGGTACCATTGTGGACTATCGCTATATTGCCGTCTTCGCTATAATGCGGATGGGCATTGCAATCGGATGGTTCCCCATGAGTGGCCCATCGGGTATGCGCTATGCCTACTCTCGAATCAAGATCCTTGTCAGCGCAAAACGCCTCAAGATTACTTACCTTTCCTTTGGTTTTAAAAATATTTATNNATTTGCCGACAAGAGCCACTCCGGCACTGTCATAACCGCGATATTCCAGACGATGAAGGCCTTTGATAAGAATATCATAGACGTTCCCTTCACCGAGGTATCCTACTATTCCGCACATATATTTCCGAGTTGTGTTGTTGATTGCGACGGTCTGAAGCTCACATGGATCAAGTCTTATAATTAATTTGCATTAATTACCAATAAGTTAGCAGAGAGTTTCCGATTTTGCATTCCAGTAAGACATCTGTCGCATTTAAGTTATAACGTTTTTTCGCCTGCAAAAATACATAAAAAGCGGCAAATACGCAAACTGTAAAATTCAAAAACATTTCCGCAGACCGATGACGAGGCCATATCATCCGGACAGTGCAACAAAAAAAGCGGGGCTTCCGATAAAGTCCCGCCATAAATGAATTCACGCATGCACGAATCTATTTGACATTTATATCCACAGCCTCTCCATCTCCGTCGGATATTACTCCGGCAGTATCTGTATCGGGCATCTCTTCGATCATTCCGACAACATTGGGATCCTGAAGATCCGCTCCCTCCCCTACCGGCAACGGAAATGCCTGATACTTGGCAAACTCATTGACCTTCTTCTCATTCTCGGCACCAAGTTCTGACATATCGGCCTGTGCGAGAGCATTTCTGAACTGATCGAGATAAGTATATCTCGCATAGAGTCCAGCCAGATCATCAGTGGCCTTCACAGCCTCGGCAGTCGAATCATTGGGTTGTGCGTTGATGAGATCGAAATACTTCTGAGCTTCTTCAGCATATTTTCCACAATAGTCTATCATAGACGTGTAGTCCGCCTCGGTCAGAGACTGACCGGCGTTGATCTTACCCGCCACAGAAGCCGGATCCGGGACCTTGGAACCACAGGCCACCATTGCAAATATGAAGAGTAATACCGTCAGTCCCTTCGATATCAGAGAAATAGTCTTTTTCATAATTTTAATTTTAAGTATGTTGAAAGTATAATTCTGCAACGCAATATTCAAAAATCATCACCAAGCGGATTCACGGCCGGCTCACGCAACTTGTAAAGCAGCATCTTGCGCAACTGGGGATTATTATCCACAATCATCGATAATTCCCAATGTTGCCCCACTTCGTCGCGTAACATCTGGGAAGTATTGTCTATATCGCCGAGATTCCATGTCAGAAGGACTGTTTTTATTTTCAAGGCTTTAAGCTTGCGGACAAGCATCTGATGATCAGCATCCCCGGTTATGAGTACGACATAGTCGAACTTTCTGAATGTCGCAAGTTCGTACGCCTCGAGTGCAAACCATACATCCACACCTTTTTCAAGGACTTCCGTCTGACCGTCACGCTCCACTTCCCGAAGATGTTTATAGTGAAAGACAACATCGTTTTCAATCAACGAGTCCTCGAATTTCCTCTCATTATATAACAAGTGCTTGTCATAGGCTTCCTTTACGCGGAAACGGCCTCTGAAATAATGGGCCTCCGTTATCTGACAATCCGATATGTTCAAGCCTTCCTGCATGGCGAGTTCGGATGTGATATATTCAAAGAGAGAACATACCCGGATTATAGAACGGTCCCGGGCTTTGAGAGCCCTGTTGACCTTCGCATAATATCCGCCATCAATAAAGACACCTATTGATAAAAAGTCTAACATGATTCACAGTAAGTAACTGTCCAAAATTTTAATTAAACGGTCTGCATTCAAACCGCTCTTCTTAAATATAACCTGCCGCAATAAAAAAAGTTCGTATTCTCCAAAAGTGAATACGAACTTTTTTTAAACATTAAGAAGTTGTCTTTATTGCATATCGGCAAGGCGTCTTAACATCTCGCCAAGCAATTCATAAAACTCCTGTACAGTCTTGATATTGGCCTTCTCGCCGGGAGAATGGATATCCTTGAGCGTGGGACCAAAACTCACCATGTCGAGATCAGGCATTTTCTCGAGAAACAGTCCGCATTCAAGTCCTGCATGCAAAGCCTCAACTTTTGGATCCTTGCCAAATAATTTCCTATAGCTCTCTTCCGCTATCTTCAGCACCGGAGAATCAGGATCAGGCTCCCAACCCACATACGCATCATCAAATTTGACCTCGGCGCCTATCATTCCGAACAGAGCCGCGATACGATCAGCGATCTCATCCCGTCGTGAATCCACAGATGAACGCTGGTGCACCGTAACCTCGATCGTATTGTCCCGAAGCATCTTGACTGAAGCAAGGTTATCGGAAGTCTCCACAAGTCCCGGAATTGCCGATGACATGGACTGCACTCCGTTGGGGCATGCATAAAGAACGGCGACAAGATTGTGAGCGAGCTGACTCTCGATGATTTCAGGCATAGGTTTACATTCCTTTACAGAGAATACGAAATCTTTATTTTCCACGGCATCGTATTCGGCATGGAGCACACCGCTGAATTCCGATGCGAATGCAGTGAATGCTTCGGCATCCTCACGTTTTACCACTACCACAGCGCGGGCATCACGGGGTATCGCATTGGCAAGTCCTCCACCGTCGATCTCTGCCAGTTCAAGCGGGGTGCGTCGGTCAGCTTCCCACAAGAATCGGGCAAGCTGCTGATTGGCGTTGGCACGCCCGAGATTTATCTCCATACCGGAATGTCCGCCCTTAAGACCATGAAGGCTTACTTCGTAAGTCAATCCGTCGGGAGCCGGCTGTCTTGTAAGCGGAATAGAACAGATCGTCACCTTTCCGCCGGCACAACCTATTACGAGAGATCCCATCTCTTCTGAATCAAGATTAAGAAGGATCTTACCTGTAACAAACCCTTTTTGCAAACCATTGGCCCCGATCAGTCCCTGCTCCTCATCTACTGTCAGAAGAGCTTCAAGAGGACCGTGAACCAGATCCGGATCGATCAGCGCCGCCATGACAGTGGCGCAACCGAGTCCATTGTCCGCGCCCAGTGTCGTGCCGTTGGCACGCACCCATTCTCCATCGACTATTGTCTCTATCGGATCATTCATAAAGTCATGTGTGCTCTCGGGAATCTTTTCGGCCACCATATCCTGATGTCCCTGAAGAATCACCGTCGGTGCATTCTCATGGCCCGGAGTGGCCGGCACGCGCATCATGACATTGCCCACTTCGTCAGTGTGAACCTCCACATTATGACGGTTGGCCCAGTCTACGAGAAAAGATTTCATTTTCTCAAGATGATGTGTGGGACGCGGCACTTTTGTAATTTCATCAAAAATTTCCCAGACGAGCCGGGGATTAAGATCTGTGATTTTCATATTCGGTTTGATTTAGAGCGTGTTTGAATTTAAAACGTCTTGACATATAAGAGAATAATTGATCTTGACTTCAAACACTCTCTTAGATGCTGTCTAAAAATAAATGCGTGTGAATTGTCTCACTACTTACTGCCCGGATTTAAATTTTCTGTAAGCTGCGGCCATTCGTGTATGATAGGTCCTGCGGGCATAACTCGCGCCATTGTATTTACGTGCGAACCCGGCCCAGTTCTTATTTCTCAAATCGGTCAGCATGCCGGTATTTGTGATGAATTTGGCAAAAAGTTCGAGTTGCGAGAACTCAGACTCCGACATTATTTCTACAAATTCATCAACATCCGAACAGCCGCATTGTTTATAATTGAATCCTCCGATCTGGAACATTCCCCAGAATGTACCCATATTCGCACCGTCGGAATTTTTACGCCTCGCATTGACAAGCTGAGTCCATTCCCTGAGGGCATAGCCCGTAAGACCGGCCGGAACTTTCGCGTTTTTATCTCCCGAACGGTTTTTGGCTTTCGAAGCATGTGCCCTGTACATGGACGCGTCAAAATTGACAACCGGCACTCCGGGGGCAAAGAAACCTTTCATCTGCTTTCCGGCCTCTATCAGCACCACAGCCTTTATGGCGGCGACTTCGACATCGAGTTCTTCGGCTACAATACGGAAATCCTCCTCCGTGAGATGGGAATAACGGTCGGAGGCATCTCCGGCCGGAATAGAATCGAGAGGGAAACCTACCACCCGCAGACTGTCGGTCATGGCGGATTGCGATAAAACAGAATCCGCAGGAGCAGTACGGGAGGCGGTATCAGCTTTTCCGCAAGTCACTCCTGCCCACACCAGAGCGGGCAGGAGAAATATTGCGGAGAATTTCATGATTTGGCCACTTTTTCAAGCACACGGGCCAGATGTTTCCAGAATTTCTCTACAGTAGGAATAAGAAGTTTCTCATCAGGAGAATGGACACCTGTCATAGTCGGGCCGAAACTTACCATGTCAAGTCCGGGATGTTTCGTCAGGAACAGGCCGCACTCCAGACCGGCATGTATGGCCTTAATAGCGGGTCGGACTCCGAAAAGTTCCTCATATGCCTCTGCGGAAATCTTCATGATGGGAGACTTCATGTTGGGAGCCCAGCCGGGGTAACCGTCACTGTGATATACCTTGGCTCCGGCGAGTTGGAAATGGGCCTCCACCTGACCGGCGATATCATTCTTTCGGCTTTCCACAGACGAACGCTGGGAGGTCGTGATGCGGACTATATTGTTGTCGAGCATCTTGACAGCGGCAAGATTAGTGGAAGTCTCAACAAGACCCTCGAGATCACGGCTCATGGAGTATACGCCATGAGGAGCTGAATATATGGCGCGTACCAGTTTTATCGATGTTTCCGAATCTATGCAGAATTCCGGACGCTGCGCCGCCTCTATACGAAGATCCATGGAGGGCTCTATACCTTCATATTCGCTCAATATCTCTTCGGTATATTTCTTAAGATGACGTTTCAGTTCCTCATGATGGTCGCTGTGAACACCAAACACGGCATGAGCCTCACGCGGAATCGCATTGCGAAGATTGCCTCCTTCTATCTCGCAGACAGTAATATCCCAGCGCTGGGAGCACTCCCATATGAAACGCGCTATCACTTTGTTGGCGTTGGCACGTCCGAGATTGATGTCGGAACCGGAGTGACCTCCGAGCAGTCCGGACACGGAAACGCGCATATATTCGAAGTTCTCGGGAGTAAAACTGCGCTGATAGTTGAAATCGGCAGTAGTGTCGATACCTCCGGCGCATCCTACAAAAATCTCTCCGTCATCCTCTGAATCCATATTTATAAGTATGGAACCGGTGATCATGTCTTTTCCAAGATTCTGAGCACCTTCAAGGCCGATCTCCTCGTTGACAGTGAAAAGAGCCTCGAGCGGACCATGCACAAGATCAGGATCGATCATGGCAGCCATTGCCGCAGCCACACCGATACCGTTGTCGGCTCCGAGAGTGGTGCCACGGGCCTTCACCCACTCCCCGTCGACATATGTGTCGATAGGGTCTTTCATAAAGTCATGCTTGCTGTCGCCGTTTTTCTCGGCAACCATATCCATATGCCCCTGGAGAATAACGACGGGAGCGTTCTCATAACCCGGAGTGGCCGGACGCTTCATAACGACATTGCCGACTTTGTCGGTTTTGGCTTCTATGCCGTGCTCAGCGGCAAATTTAAGCAGGAATTCACGAATCTGTTCCTCATGGCAGGAGGGACGTGGAATTTTTGTAACTTCATCGAAACATTTCCAAATCAGTTCCGGTTTAAGGTCTTTTACTTCCATAATCAATATTCTGTTTGATAATACATTAGTAGAAATATCCGGCGTTATTGTCAGACAATCCGGAGATATCCGGGAAGCGGTTCTCTATGCGAAGCGCCACCCTAATTTTTCCAAAGTTAGCAAATTATTCGCATATTACGCTAAGATTTGCGATTTTTTAGTTAAATTTGCGTTCAAATAAACCTGCGTCAGCGACAACGTGACTCTTAAATATTAAAAAAAGTGAAATTAACGCTTCTCATTACGTTATTATTGGGAATATCATTACTTTTGCTTTGCTTTTGCTTTGCGGGCCGCAAGT
>DAAV01000040.1 GCA_001701295.1 Bacteroidales bacterium H10 | reverse complement strand
ATTTTATATTCTGCCTGCTATGGCTCTGCTTGGCGCCTGTTCGCCTAAATCAAATACTGTCACTGTGACTACTACAACAACCACCACCACAACAACAACCCGTGATAACACTAATGACGGAGCAGTTCCGGAACCTGTGAAGATAGAACAGAATGAGATCGGTTCCAAACCCCAGTATCGGGTCCTGAAAGCCACCGCCTTCAAGATGAGCGGTGACTATGCCGATCATGTGGCCGTGACATTAGGCGCGGATGGCAGACTGCTGTACTATCCGGCCCCCTCTGATCTCTCGGCGGCTTCCGTCCCTACGGAGATCGGTGACGGCTGGTGGCTCAACCGTCAGGGTATAGGCGAAGGGTCCGTCTTTACAAAATGGACATTCGATGAGTATCGCGCCCTTAAATCAGTTCCTTCACAGGAAGAGATAAAGGCTGCAATAATTCCAGGGGCGAGAGTAACGGCATTCCGTAATCTTGCTGTGCCGGCATCGGAAGCGGCCCGGATGACACCTGCCGAACTTATGGAATATCTGAAATGACATTCTAAGAGAGTGTTTGAAGTCAAACTCAATCATTCTCTTATATGTCAAGACGTTTTAAATTCAAACACTCTCGAAGAGCATGACTCCGGAATTCAAACAGACCTTCTTCCTTTCGGCCGGAGAGACAAATGCCGAACAGGAGATATCATTGCCCCTGCTTACATCAAAGATCATAGATATAGCCACGGCGCATGCCAATTCTCTCGGCATCGGCAATCCTGCCATGGAGGCGCGGGGATGCGGCTGGGTGCTTTCGCGAATAGCCATAGAGATGGAGCGGTATCCGCATGTCAACGATACTTATTCGCTGACTACATGGATCGAATCCTGGAACAGGCATTTCTCAGTCCGCAATTTCATGATTGCGGATGCTTCCGGTTCTCCGCTCGGATACGCCACATCAGTCTGGATGGTGCTTGATACACGCACGCGTGAAAACGCGGGATTGTCTCATCTGTCGCTTGCCCCCGATATGATCACAGGAAAAGAATGCCCGATCTCCAGACCGGGCAGACATGCTGTGATAATGCCTTTTGACTACGAAGGCGATGTTTCTAAAGGAGCGTTGCGGGCGACTTCACTGGCATTCGATTATACCTTCATGTACAGCGATCTCGATTTCTATCGCCATGTCAATACTGTAAGATACGTGTCAATGCTGCTTAACCGGTTCTCTCTCGACGAGATGGATACCACGCAGGTCGGGAGGCTCGAGATGGCTTTCATGCATGAAGGACGCTATGGCGAGGCGGTAAGGCTCCTGCGTGCCGATGACGGCCTTCACACGGTATTCTCGCTTGCGGATGCCGCAGACGGCACGCCGCTGTTGTCGGCGGCTTTGTCGCGTCGGCCCCGCTCCTGAATCCGCTGCATGACAACCCAGAAGGCCGGTACACACGTCGTGCCTATTATGGCGTTGACGATCATTCCGAATACTACGGCCGTTCCCAGGTCTATGCGTGAGTTGGCTCCTGCGCCGGTGGAGAAAAGCATCGGCAGAACTCCGAATATGAAAGCGAGCGCAGTCATCATGATGGGGCGGAATCTTATGACTCCCGCATCATGGGCGGCTTTGACTATAGGAACGCCTGTCTTGCGGAAATCCATGGCGTATTCCACGATAAGAATGGCGTTTTTGGCCGACATGCCGAGCACGAGGATAAGACCGATCTGAGTGTATATATTCACACTCTGGTTCATCAGCATCGTTCCGAGCAACGTACCCAGAACGGCTATGGGCATGGCGAGTACAACGGCTATGGGGTCGGTCCAGCTTTCATACTGCGCGGCGAGAACCAGCAGCGTCATTATTATGGCGAATATGAACACGAGCGAGACGGTTGTCCCCGCCTGTGTTTCCTGATAGGCCATGCCGGTCCATGCGTACGAATAGTTCTGACCGAGAGTGTCCGAGACAATCTCTTCCATGGCCTTTATTCCGTCGGAGGAACTTACTCCCTTGGCAGGTGTCGTTGTGACGGATGCCGTGGTGTACATGTTGTAGCGGTTTACGGTCGGTTCTCCCATCACTTCCTTCATGGATGCGAAAGAGGAGAACGGAACCATGTCGCCCTGCGAATTTCTGACCGATAGCCTCATCACATCGTCAGGATTGGCGCGCGATGCGCCGTCAGCCT
Source organism: Bacteroidales bacterium H10 (assembly GCA_001701295.1). Lineage (GTDB taxonomy): Bacteria > Bacteroidota > Bacteroidia > Bacteroidales > Muribaculaceae > Lepagella. The sequence continues at coordinate 10,422 of DAAV01000040.1, read as the reverse complement.
GCATTGTAACCTGGAAAGTGCGGTCGAAATCGACAAAATCATTCACATAGCTCGCTCCCATGAACTGGGACAGTACTGAATAGATATCGGAGACGGCCACACCCTGCATCTCAGCCTTGTCCCTGTCGATATCTATCTGGTATTGCGGCACGTCGCCCTGATAGAGAGATGACACTGACGCTATGCGTGGATCTTTGGCGGCGGCTTCGCGTATGTCTTCTATCGCCTTCATCATCTGCTGGGCGCCGAGACTGTTTATGTCGAGCAGCTGCATCTGAAGTCCCGACGACAGACCGAGACCCATGATGGCCGGCGGATTGAGACAAAATGTGACGGCTTCCTGCCGGCGAGAGGCGATCTCCTGCACACGTGCCATGATTTCATTGATATTCCCTCCGTGCCTGCGGTCTTTCCAAGGTACAAGCATGATGTTGAGAGATGCCATATTGGAGGATTGTCCTCCTCCCATCATGGAAAATCCGACTATGCTCATTACATCCTTTACCTGCGGCACTTCTTTCTTTATATCGGCCGAGATGGCGTTGACGACTTTTTCTGTACGTTCTATCGATGCGCCGGTAGGCAGCTGTACCGAAGCCATGAAATATCCCATGTCTTCCTCCGGAAGATAACTGGAAGGACGGTTCACAAACCATATGAGCGCGATAACCGCTATTGCCGAATATATTCCTAAAGTGATGCCGGGACGGCGCAGCAGCTTGCCGATGGTGCGCTCGTAAAGATCGAGTGTCCACTGGAAACCACGGTTGAATCCTTTGTAAAGAATATTTTTTGTCGGCTTGCGCGGTTTAAGTAGCAAAGCGCACAGGGCCGGCGTCAGCGTCAGGGCATTGAATCCGGAGAATGCCGTCGATACGGCGATGGTGAGCGCGAACTGCTTGTAAAGTTGTCCCGTGATGCCAGAGATGAAAGCTGTAGGAATAAATACTGACATGAGCACGAGCACTTCGCCCACCACAGGACCTGTAAGTTCGTTCATGGCCTTTATGGCGGCGTCGCGCGATGACAACACTCCTTTGTCCACAAGACGCGAGCAATCCTCCACAACCACTATGGCGTCGTCGACCACGATGGCGATGGCCAGCACAAGTCCGAACATGGTAAGCGTGTTGAGGGAGAATCCCATTATTTTCATTACTGCGAATGTGGCGATAAGCGATACGGGAATGGTGATCATCGGTATCACTACCGCACGCCAGTTCTGCAGGAAGAAGAGTATGACCACCATAACGATAAGCGTGGTCAGAAGAAAAGTCGTGAGCACATCGCTCAGTGATTCGCGTACGTAATCGGTAGAATTGAGAATTATGCGGTATTTCACTCCATCGGGAAAATACCGGCTCAATCTGTCAAGCTCCTTTATGGCTCCGTCCGCCACATCGATGGCGTTCGCGCCCGGCAACTGCTGGACACCGAGCAGCGCGACTTCCTTTCCGTTGACGCGCGACACGACGTCATAACTCTCACTGCCGAGTTCGACCCTTGCCACATCTTTCAGGCGCAGAATGCCCGTGCGGTCCGTGCGGATAATGATATTGCCGAACTCATCCGTGCTCTTGAGCTGTCCTTGGCTTGTAAGTGTGAACTCAAATTCCGATTTCGAATCCCCCGGAGGATTACCGACCTGTCCGGCGGAGACCTCCATGTTCTGGGACCGGATGGCGGCGGATACTTCCGCAGGTGTGACGCCGCGTGCCCGCATGCGTTCCGGATCGAGCCATATGCGCATACTATATTTCCCGGCACCGAACGCCTGGACGCCTCCGACGCCCGATACGCGTGAGATCGGGTCTACCAGATTGAGCTGGGCATAGTTGGCCAGATAAAGGGCGTCGTATCTGTCGGGATCATCGCTTTCGAGGGTGCAGAACAGCACCTGGTTGGTCGATTCCTTTCTGACACTTACTCCCTGTTCGGTCACGGCTTGGGGAAGTGTGGAAGTGACCTGCGACATACGGTTCTGCACATCGATGGCGGCCTGATCGAGATCGGTGCCGTTAGCGAATGTGATGGTCAGCGAATAAGAGCCGTCGGAACTTGTGGAACTCATGTAGAGCATTCCCTCGACGCCGTTGACCTGCGCGTCGATGGGAACGCCTACGGCCTGCGCTACAGTGCGTGCGTTGGCGCCCGGATAAGTGGCCGAAACGCTGACGGTAGGAGGTGTTATGTCGGGATACTGCGCGATCGGAAGAGAGAAAACGCACAGTGCTCCGGCGATAACCATCAATATGGCGATGACCGTCGCGAAGATAGGCCGCTTTATAAAAAATGTAGAGAACATAGGCTGCTTCTTAAAGGTTTTTACTTCCTGAGGACTGGTTTTACTTTCATCCCGTTGCGCACGGTGAGCAATGCCTCCGTGACATAGCGGTCACCGGCTTTTATACCTTTTTCGATCACACGCAGCGAGTCCTTGTAAAGCGGACCCACGGTGACAGGAGTATATACCACCTTGTCCGAGTCGTTGACTACATAAAGATACTTCCCGAGCTGATCGGTCGAGAGTGCGGCGTCATTTACTACAACGGCCTTGGCATCCGTGCCGTATGGCAGGGATACGGTCACATACATGCCGTCTTTCAGTTCGTTGTTTATGTTGTTTACGGATCCGACGAGTTGCAGAGATCCTGTTGAAGTGTTGACCGAAGGTGCCACATAGTAAAGATCGGCAGTGTACGTGTGAGGCATTGATGTCTGGAATTTCAACGGAATGTTGCGGTACAGGGCGCCCGACGAACCCTTGTCGGCTCCAAGCAATGTCCTGTATTGGTCATCCTCGATCGAGAAAGTCGCGTCAAATACGGAGTTGTCATAAATTGTGGCGAGTGTCTGCGGATTGCCTTCTCCGTTGACATAATTTCCGGCCGATATGGCATTGAGCGTTATGTATCCGGATATCGGCGCGCGCACCGTGCATTTGGCGAGCATTGTCTGTGCGTTCTCGAGGGCCGCCTGCGCGTTTCTTATCGATGCCTCTGCCTGGCGCAGTGATGACTGCGACTGCAGAAGCTCCATTTTCGATACGGCATCCTGTTCATAGGCTTTCTGCATGGCCGCGCTCTGGGTCGAATAATAGTCGCGCTGGCTTTTTGCGGTTGTCAGCGACGCCTGTGCCTGTTCGACGGCATCGCGGTATTTGGTGGATTCTATCGTGAAAAGCACTTGCCCTTTGTTTACGTATGATCCTGATTTGAAATTCTGGGTCAGCAACCGGCCGCTTACCTCGCCGACAACGTCAGCTTTGTTATGGGCCTCGAGATATCCGGGATAATCCTTGTGGAGAACGATAGAGTCTGTCTGTGCCTCGGCTACATTTATGGCGGGGACAGAGTCCGACTCTTTCTCTTTGCTTCTGTGACATGCGCCGGTCATTACGGCCGTCGCCGCTATCAGGTATAAATATTTTTTCATAATCGGTCTCTTTATATTAAGAAGCTGTTAAAACCATCACCATCCGCCGCCCAATGCTGTATAGAGCGTCACAAGGGCCGCGAGTTGCGCCGCATGTGTGCTTACTACGGAGTTTTCATATTGGAGGACTGTCGTTTCCGCATCCGCCACATCCGAGAAATCGTTGAGACCCTGTTTGTACCGGTCCACCTGTAGTTCCAGCAGTTTCCTGGCGTTGCGCAGAAGCTGTTCGTCATATACGAGCTGGTCCGATACGGATTGCCATGACACCATGGCATTGTTGACTTCCTGCACTGCTGTCATTACAGTAAGATTATATTCGTCGATCTGCGCTTCCATATTGGCTTTCGCTTCGGCGACTCTCGCGTTGCGTGCCATACCGTCGAAAATTGTCCACGACAGTGTCGGCATTACGGAATAATACAATGATCCGGACCCGAAAAGGTCTTTAAGGGAATTCGCCTGAGTCCCTATGCCTGCGCTTACGGACAGTGTGGGCAGGAAATCCTTTTTAGCTATTCCGATTTGGGCGGCGGTGACGGCAAGCTGTTTTTCCGCCGCCACTATATCAGGCCTGCGGCGCAGCTGGGCCTCGGGCGCGCCGGTCATCCCCGGCGGAGGAGTGGCCGGCAGAGGGAATGTCTCTTTCAGTCCCTCAAGTCTGTCGGGGTATTCTCCGCAAAGTATGGCTATCTGATTGACCGCTGTCGAGATGTCGGCTTTGAGCGCAGGAGTCGTCGAGCGTGTGTTCTCCACTACCATCTCTGCCTGAAGAACGTCTACCGCCGGAACAAGCCCGACTTCATACCGGGTCTTTGCTATGTGCAGAAGTTCCTCCGAATTGGCGATATTGCGTTCGGCTATCTCGAGTTCGGCCTGGGCGAGCCGGAGATTGAAATAGGCTTTCGCCAGATTGGAACACAACGATACAAGAGTGGCGTCATAGTCGGCGATTGATGCCTCGTAGGAATACCGGTCGGCTTTCGACTGGGCGCTGATTCGGCCGAATACGTCGATCTCCCAGTTCATCGTCAGTCCGAGATTGAAATAACTCATCACATCTTCATGTCCGTGCGTGCCATGTACGGTATTGGCCGTCTGGTCGCGGGTCCATGAACCTGAAACCCCGAGTGTGGGGTAGTATCCGCCTTTTGTGGCGCGGCTTACCTGACGGGCGGCCTCTATGCGCTGCTGAGCCGCAAGAACATTGAAATTGTTTTCCACGGCACGGTTGATCAGTGCCTTGAGAATAGGGTCGTTGAACGATTCCCACCACTTGTCGTCGCTCGGAGTGGTCTGGAAATATTGTTGATCAAGTTCCCAGTTTTCCGGCAGACTGTCGCGGAGGACGCCGGCAGGAATCGATGTGGCCGATGCTGGCAAAGCGGCGCAGGCCAGCAGCAATGTTATGACTGATGTGTTTTTCATAAAGATCAATATGGATATCCTTTAAACTGTCTTAAAATGTATAAAGTTCATAAATGTCCGGCTTCTTTTTTATCGTGGATCCTTGTCGCGGCCATTGAAAAATATGTCAACTTTTTAATATCATGTGGTGTTGTAAGTGCATGATGATTTGAATATTTTAAACTTAATTATAGAATACTATGAACACAGCACCTCTTCAGGGCATAAAGGTGATTGACTTCACCAATGTCCAGTCCGGACCTTCCTGTACGCAACTTCTCGCATGGCTCGGAGCCGATGTGATCAAGATCGAGCGTCCCGGTTCGGGCGATGCGACCCGTAATGAACTTCAATTCGATCCTGACTGCCCGAGTTATTATTTCCTGCAGTTGAATTCAGATAAAAGATCACTTGCACTTGACGCCGCCACACCCGCCGGAAGGGCGATTCTCACCAAACTGCTCGAGTCCGCCGATGTATTTATCGAGAATCTGCACCCCGGGGCAATGGATAAACTCGGTTTCAGCTGGGAAGTAGTCCACAAACTCAATCCAAAATGCGTCTATGCAACGATCAAGGGTTTCCCTGTATCTTCGAAATATGCCGATCTGAAGGCCTATGAGCCAGTCGCACAGGTTACGGCAGGCGCCGCTTCCACCNNCGGAGAATATACCGACGCAGAGTGGTGCGGCGCTCGGTGACTCCAATACCGGCATGCATTGCGCCATTGGTATTCTTGCAGCTTTGTTACAGCGCAATGTCACCGGCGAGGGATCGTTTGTCTATCAGTCCATGCATAATGCCTGTCTGAATCTGTGCCGTATCAAGACTCGTGACCAGCTTACACTCGACCGCATCGGTTATCTTACGCAGTTCCCGCAGTATCCAGATCAGAAATTCGGAGATTTTGTGCCGCGTTCCGGCAACCAGGAAGGTTCCGGAGTGCTGGGATGGACATATAAGTGTAAAGGATGGGAGACGGATCCCAATGCATATGCCTACATTATCCTGCAGCGCGGCCAGAAGGATTTCGAATTGGCATGCAAGGCCTTCGGTTTCGAGGATTGGCTCACAAATCCCGACTTCAACACCGCCGATGCACGTGACCGCCACAAACAGGCCATCTACAAACGTATAGGCGAGTGGGCGATCGACAAGGACAAATATGAGGTGACGGAGATCCTTTCCAAAGCCGGTGTCCCCGTGGCTCCTGTGCTTAATACCAAGGAGATCATGGATGACCAGAGCCTTTATGACGGCAATACTCTTGTAAAGATCAATCAGGGAGGAAAAGTCGGGGAGTTTGTTACTGTCGGAGTGCCTTTCACAATATCAAATTATCAGCCTCAGTACGGTCCTTGTCCGACACTCGGAGGCAATACCGACGAGATACTGAAAGAATATGGTTTCTCTGATGATCAGATAAAAGAATTTGCCGCCAACGGGACGACGGCTCCACTTCCTAAAAAATGACAATTATGGAAACTGCAGATAATAAATCGTGTGGATGTGCTTCTAAACCTGCACCGAAATTTCCGGAGCAGGTGACGGGAATGTATATTCTCGCACGCGCTCTCAAGAATGTAGGCATCAGAAATGTCTATGGCCTTGTAGGCATACCGATCACTGAAGCCGCCTATCTGGTCCAGGAGCAGGGCATCCGTTTTGTCGGATTCCGTTTCGAGCAGCAGGCCGGCATGGCTGCCGCTACCGAAGGATTCCTCACCAAGATTCCCGGCGTGCTGATGACTGTGTCTTCGCTCGGATTTCTCAACGGCCTGACGGCTACAGCCAATGCTACTGTCAATTGCTATCCGATGATACAGATATCGGGTGCATCCGATCCGACCATGGTCGATATGAAAATGGGGACCTATGAGGAACTGGACCAGCTTAATACGGCACGTCCACTTGTAAAGGCCGCTTTTCGCTGCTCTCATGCCAGAGACATTCCGTCGGCTGTCAACCGCGCCTATCGCGCTGCTGTCAGCGGACGCCCGGGTGGAGTCTACATCGATATGACAACTCCGGCTCTCGGAGAGGTCATGGATGCGGCGGAGGCCGAGAAGCTTTTTTATACTCCTGTCGATCCTTATGCCCCCACAGCTCCGAACAAGGATGCCGTGGATCGTGCGGTAGAACTGATAGCCAATGCCAGACGTCCCGCCATACTTCTTGGTAAAGGCGCGGCCTATTCGCAGATAGATGACAAGATCAAGACATTGATCGAGAAATATAATATTCCTTATTTTCCGATGTCCATGGCAAAAGGGCTTATGCCCGACGAAGGCCCTCTCAGCGCGCTCTCATGCCGTTCGACCATAATGGAGAAAGCGGACGTAGTGGTGATGATCGGAGCCCGTCTCAACTGGCTGCTAAGTTTCGGCAAAGGTAAATGGAGTCCCGACACAAAATTTGTCCATCTTGATGTAGATCCGCAGGAGATAGATACCAACCGTCCATGCGCGGCTCCGGTGGTAGGAGATCTCGGGATGTCGGTCGACGCCCTGATCTCGGGTCTGGAAGGCAAGAAACTTGCTGTTGATCCGCAATGGGTGCCTGCTCTTCAGGCAGAGACCAAAGCTAAAAACGCCAAGTTTACGACAAGACTGATGGAGGCGTCCGCACTCTCTCCCATGAATCATTGGAGCGCTCTGAGTGCCATCAAACCGGTTCTGGCGGAGAATCCTGACGTCATACTTGTCAATGAAGGCGCGAATACACTCGACGATACGCGCGACACGATATCAATGTCTCTGCCGCGTCACCGGGTGGACTGTGCCACCTGGGCGATCATGGGCATGGGCATGGGTTCATGTATAGGTGCCGCCGTGGCCACCGGCAAGAAAGTAGTGGCCATAGAGGGTGATTCGGCCTTCGGCTTCTCCGGAATGGAATTCTCCACGATATGCCGTTTCAAGTTGCCTGTGACGGTAGTCATATTCAACAACGGAGGCATTTACAATGGTATCGGAAAACCGCTGGACGATACGGCCGATCCGGCTCCGACCACTCTCGACATAAATGCCCGCTATGATAAGATGGCGGAGGCGTTCGGTGCAGACGCATATTATGTGCAGACGCCTGAAGAGCTTGCGGCCGCGCTCAAGGCATCTGTCGCCTCTGGGCGTCCGTCACTGATAGATGTGCAGCTCGCCGCCGACGCCGGCAAGGAATCGGGCCATATCGGCTATCTCAATCCGGTCCCCTTGCAGCAGATCACAGTATAAACAGAAAAAGGGACGGCCTGATATGATCATATCTTGTCGTCCTTCTTTCATAATTCCACGAAGACTATGGAACATATAATTCTTTACGCAATCGTCCCGATACTGGTGGTCATGCTGCTTGGATATTATTCGGGAAAGACAGGGGCCTTTTCCGGTGCGGACGCCCGTGTCCTCAACAAAGTTGTGCTCAACTATGCATTGCCTGCAGCCTTGTTCATATCTATTGTAAAAGCCAACCGAGAGATGCTCAGTGTCGATCTGAAGCTTACGATAATCTCGTTTGTGGTGCTTATCGCCTGTTTCTTTCTTGTCTATTTCGTGTTCAGATACATGTATAAGGACACAATGGCCGAATCGGCCATATCTGCCTTGATCTCCGGTTCGCCGACTATCGGTTTCCTCGGATTCGCTGTGTTGCAGCCGATATTCGGAGATTCGGCATCCGTGGGTCTTGTCATCGCTATCGTGGCCATAGAGGTCAATGCGATCGGCATACCTATAGGTCTTGCGCTGCTGAACGCCGGCAATGCGAAACAGGCTGCCGCTGCCTCCGGTGTCAAAAAGACCAATCCCTGGCTTCCGGTGCTCAATGCAATCAAGGAGCCCGTGGCATGGGCGCCGATACTTGCGGTGATTCTGGTGCTCTGCGGTCTGAAATGGCCCGCCTATCTTGATCCCTCTTTCGACCTTATCAAGGGTGCGAACGCCTCGGTAGCCGTGTTTGCGGCCGGTATCACACTTTCTTCCGTGAAGATCAAGATCAACGGTCAGGCGATCATGGGGTCGTTTCTCAAACTGATCGTTATGCCTCTTGCCATCCTGATAGTCGGCATCATTTTCAAGATGGAGCCCACGAATCTCAAGATGCTCGTGGTCTGTGCCGCTCTTCCTCCGGCTTTCTCCGGTATTATAATCGCAAGCCGTTATAACTGCTATGTGGCCACAGGTACACCCTCACTTGCCCTCTCGACAATACTTTTCATGGGTTTCTGTCCTCTATGGTTATGGCTCACGGACTTATGTATAAACTGGTTCCATCTGGCCGCGTGAGGACGTTCACCGGATGGAAACTATAAAGACTTGAATTATGGATACAACTAAAAATAATGCCGCCGCGCGCTCCAATCCTGTCGATACGGATGGTAACAATGCGGAGTTTCTTAATAAAAGCGGGTGGACATTCATTGTAATAGGAATAATAGCGTTTATCATAGGATTGCTGGTGGATGTCAGCGGAATATGGATCTCGGGATGCGCCGCCATCACATCCGGATGCTATCTTCTGGTAAAAGGTAAACAGCAGCTCCATGCCCGACAGTAATATCCCATAACCTTGAGGAGCCGTGATCCGGCAGAAAGGGTCTCGGCTCCTTTTATATTCTATGTTCCTTTTATATTCTATATGTAATGACCTCAAAACCGACATATTGGAATATCGACCGTATAATGAAGCTCATTATCGGGCTTCTGATAGCCGCCGCGCTCGTCTGGCTTGTAAGATACCTGAGCGATGTGCTTCTGCCATTTTTTGTGGCATGTTTTGTGGCTTATCTGCTCCAGCCTGTAGTGGTTTTCAATCAGCGTGTCACCCGTACCAAGGGGCGTGTGATCGCAGCCGTCCTCACGGTGTTAGAGGTGTCGGCGCTGATCGGACTTATGATCTATCTGTTTCTGCCATCGGTGATAAAAGAAACGGATATGCTCGGAGCGATAATCAGGAATGTATCGTCCGGAAAGCAGCCGGTGCCGGAATATTGCACGAAAATAATTGAATTCGTGGAGCGTTATGCCAATCCCGACACTATAAGTAGGACCCTCGAAAGCATGCATATCGATCAGCTCCTGTCCAAAGGAACCTCGTTGCTTGCCGAATCGATAGATGTGATCATCGATGCGCTCGGATGGCTTCTGACATTGATTTATATTCTTTTCATATTGATAGATTATCCGCAGATCGTGCGTGGATTCAAGATGATATTCCCTCATAAATATCGCGGACGCGCCTTGCAGGTCATTGATGATGTCAAAGATAATCTGAACCATTATTTCCGTGGTCAGGGTTTTGTGGCGCTATGTGCGATGGTTTTNNTATTGCATCGGTTTCCGGATTGTAGGAATGCCGCTGGCGATTCCGATGGGACTGCTTGTGGGGCTCCTGTACATGATTCCTTATTTCCAGTATGTCACATTGATTCCCGTCACGATCATATGCTTCATATATTCGTTGGGTGGTGGTGCGGATTTTCTTCCGCTGCTGGGAAAGTGCGGACTTGTCTATGTGATCAGCCAGAGCATCTGCGATTACATCATAACTCCGCATGTCATGGGCAAGGAGATGGGCATGAGTCTG
>DAAV01000154.1:17957-18161 GCA_001701295.1 Bacteroidales bacterium H10 | reverse complement strand
CCTGAGGACAAGGATGGCGCCGATGGCGAGGCTCCCGCAAAACGCCGTCGCGTACGTCGCAACGAGGCACCTGCGGCCGAGGCTCCCGCAGCCGAAGAGGCAGCAGCCGAGGCTCCCGCAGCTGAGTAAGGAATTTTCCCAGGCGCGCCCCTGCCGGGACGCGCCTTTTTTCGTTTTATGAATCCTGCCGGACAAATATTTCTG
>DAAV01000154.1:12734-17884 GCA_001701295.1 Bacteroidales bacterium H10 | reverse complement strand
CCGGCATGATGGACTGCAAAAATGCTCTTGCAGAGACTGACGGCGATATCAACGCCGCTATCGAGATCATCCGTAAGAAGGGTCAGGCTGTCGCTGCAAAACGTGAGGACCGTAATGCAGCCGAAGGTTGCGTGTTCTCAGGTGTGAACGGCAACTTCGCCGCTATCGCGACTCTCAAGTGCGAGACTGACTTTGTTGCAAAGAACGAGTCTTTCCGCGCGCTTGCAAAGAAAGTGCTTGAGGTGGCTCTCGCCAACAAGGCAAAAAGTCTCGACGACCTCAAGGCTCTCGCTATCGACGGCCGCACTGTAGCCGAGCTTATCACTGACGAGATCGGCAAGACCGGCGAGAAGATGGAACTTGGCGACTACGAATGGATCGAGGCTGCGACTGTGGCTTCTTACAACCACTTCAACGATAAGCTCGCCGCTATCGTCGGTTTCAACCTCGAGGGCGTTGATCCTCAGGTGGGCCGCGAAGTCTGCATGCAGATCGCGTCAATGAATCCTGTAGCTGTTTCGCGCAACGATGTTCCTCAGGAGACTATCGACCAGGAGATCAGCGTGGCTATCGAGAAGACTAAACAGGAGCAGGTAGTCAAGGCTCAGGAAGTGGCTCTCAAGAAGGCTGGTCTCAATCCCAATCATTTCGATTCTGAAGATCACATCGAGAGCAACATCACCAAGGGTTGGATTACAGCCGAGGAGGCTGAGCGTGGCCGTCAGATCATGAAGGAAGCCGGCGAGGCAAAGGCCGCCAATCTTCCCGAGGCAATGATCCAGAACATCGCCAACGGCCGTCTCAACAAGTTCTTCAAGGAGAGCTGCCTTCTCGAGCAGGCATATGTACAGGATGCCAAGATCACTGTAGGACAGTTCCTTGACAATACTACCAAAGGTCTTGTAGTCGTAGACTTCAAGCGTGTGAACCTCAACGAGGACTAATACGCTACGATCATGATAACACCGAATAGCGCCATCCTGAAAGGGGGGCGCTATTCTGCATATTTGCGTCATAACCCGCGCATTCTATTATACCTTGATAAATTCACCTGACCGGGATTCTGATGGAAGATCTCATTATAGGAATTGACACCGATATATTTCTCTGGATCAATTCATGGCATGCGCCATATTGGGACAGATTTATGTACCTTGCAAGTGGAAAAGTAATATGGATTCCATTTTATGCATGCATTCTTTATGCTATTTATCTGAGCTATGGACTCCGCACTGCCGCGCTTATGCTTTTCATGACTGTTCTGGCAGTCACAGCCGCGGACCAGTTGTGCGCGACTCTCATCCGTCCTTACATAGAGCGGCTCAGACCTACCAATCTCGATAATCCTATTTCAGGCTTTGTCCATATAGTAGACGGATATAGGGGTGGTAAATATGGCTTCCCGTCGTGTCATGCCGCTAATACGTTCGCACTCGGCACTCTGACTTCTCTATTGTTTCGCCGATGGCAATTCACGCTGTTTATTTTTCTGTGGGCGCTGCTCGTATGCTATTCGCGGATTTATCTCGGGGTGCATTATCCCGGTGACATTCTGGCAGGATTGTCCATCGGCATCGTCTGCGGTGCTTTGGCCTATACGTGTGCGGGAATAGTCCTCGGATTGTTCGTATATTCAAAACCGGCGAAGAGGGAGGCTCGCAAGATAGTCGCTACTTATCGTCGAGGATCACCAAACATACACTCACATGTAGGGAATCGTGTCGTGACATGGCGTCCGACTTACCTTCCTGTGGCGGTCGGAACGATGACAGTCATGACCATCTCTGTGGTATCGGCGTTCGGAGTGCCGTTTAATTGAGCACAATGCCGCGAACCTGAGACAAGTGTGTCGCGTTTAACCATGGAGAGATATTTATAACTTAATAATCAGAATAATGAAAAAGACATTTAGACTTATCGGGATGATAGTGGCGGCAGTTTTGATTTCAACGGGAATGACCGCATGTGAGGATGACGATGATGACGATTTCAATCCGGTGGGATTTGATTATCTTGACAGCGGTATTGTCGGCGAATGGCAGCATTCCGCATCGGGCAACGGCTGGTCCGACACGGAGACGATAACATTCTATGCGGATGGCACATATTCGGAAACTGATGTGGAGACAGACGCCAAGGGCACAGAGAATTCCTGGGAGAAAGGAAAGTGGAATACCAATGTGACCAAGAATCAGATCAGACTTATTATCACCGATTCAAGTGATCGTTCGGAAATAGGCGATGTGGATGTGGAGAATTACAGCGTTGCGAATGGTGTACTGACTCTTGACGGGAAAAATTATACCTCAGTTACTTCCGATTGATATTTGTCCTGCCGCTCAACTGCATGGAAGAGTCGGGTTTATTATGAATACACGTTCTGTGGCACGAGTCATGGCCGTGTAGAGCCAGCGGTAAAACTCAGGACCCATCGAGTCAGTAGCTATGCCACCCATATCGATGTAGACATGTTTCCATTGGCCGCCCTGGGCCTTATGGCATGTCACGCAATAGGCATATTTGATCTGCAAGGCGTTATAGAAGGGATCTTCCATAGCGCCCTTTATTTTTTCTGACAGTTCGCCGTCGTAGGCGGCCAGTACGTGGTTGTAAAGCCGCTCCATCTCAATGCGAGGTATAGACGGTCCGTCGCATACGAGACTTCTGAGCATTATCTGCGCGTTCACGATGGCGCCGTCGGAAAGGCGCAGTTCGACTTCCGTGAAATAGCGTCCGTAGGCTTTTTCGGTTTTTCCGACCCAGGTGACTTCCGCCGTGTCTCCGTTGGCGATAAGATTGCCCGCTTTATTGCGTCGCCCCCAGTAATAGTCGTTTTTTGAAACAATGACGCGGTCACCGCGTTCAAGCGGTTCTTCGGCGANNTACACCACCATGTTGCGCACGGCGTTGTTGAAACGGTTGGCTCTATGGTTGGAGCGCGTTATGATCAGAGTCTCTTCTTTCCCTACCTGTGCGAATGAGTCGGAAAGAGTGTCAGCGAGTTCTGATGAGGAGATGGACCTGATATCTTTAAACCCGGATAAGTGTAAGGTCAGATTTTCAGGAGGGAGGGAGCTGTAGAGGGCCTGCCGGACAAGTGTCGCGTTGTGTATGATGCCGCTTCCAGCCAATTGTCTCACTGGAACATCAAGAGTGTGGCACACGGGATTCAGTCCGAGGGNNGCCGCGGCTCATGGCTGTCGACATGGCCTGGCCGACAGGAGGCAGCTGCGCTTCGTCGCCGACGAGAAGGAGCCGACATCCGGGTGCGGAATATACGTAGCCGATAAGTATGGAGAGCAGTCCCCCGGAGCCTTCTTCAGGACGATCGCTTATCAGAGACGACTCGTCTACTATGAAGAGGGTGTCCTTGCATTCGTTGCGGGCCACGAACCAGGATTTCCCGGTAGGGTCGGACGGGTTCGGACGGTATATGCGCCTGTGTATAGTCGATGCGGCGTGACGTGACAGCGAGGACGCCACTTTTGCGGCACGCCCCGTGGGAGCAAGGACTACAACGCGTCGTCTCAGCCTGTCGAGAGCGCCGATGAGCGCGCCCACAAGCGATGTCTTGCCTGTGCCGGCATAGCCGTTGAGCACAAATACCTCGCGGTCACCTCCGGCGGCCGCGAATTCAGCTGCGGCGCACAGCACCCTCAACTGATCGCCCAGCGGTTCGAATGGCAGAATATCAAGCGCCGCGAGTGCAATCTGGCGTCCCGGTGACATTTCCATGTTAAGTCTTTGAAAAGATTTTTAAATATAGAGAAAATGAGCAACGATATTTGCGAAAAATTTGTTAACTTTGCACCACAAAGTATTAGACTTGATCCCGCCATAGGGAAACATGAATCAGACAGGTCATCTTAATGACTTCAAAGTTAGGTAAAAAATTAACAAAACCCAAATAAAAATTTATCAAGACATGAGAATTGAAAAAGTTATCGGTCGCGAAATACTTGATTCGCGCGGCAATCCGACAGTAGAGGTAGACGTAATCCTTGAAAGCGGCGTTATGGGCCGCGCAGCAGTGCCGAGCGGTGCTTCGACTGGCGAGAACGAGGCTCTCGAACTTCGTGACGGCGACAAGAGCCGTTATATGGGCAAGGGCGTTCAGAAGGCTGTAGCCAATGTGAACGGTCCTATCGCAGAGGCTCTCAAAGGCCACAGCGCGCTCGACCAGATCGGCGTTGACGAGATCATGCTCGCTCTCGACGGCACTCCCACCAAGTCTAATCTCGGTGCAAACGCCATCCTCGGCGTGTCTCTTGCCGTAGCAAAAGCTGCCGCCAACTATCTCGATATGCCTCTCTACCGCTACATAGGCGGAACAAACACTTATGTTCTTCCAGTGCCGATGATGAATATCATCAACGGCGGTGCTCACTCTGACGCACCTATCTGCTTCCAGGAGTTTATGATCCGTCCTGTAGGCGCTCCTACTTTCAAGGAGGCTATCCGTTGGGGTACAGAGGTGTTCCATAACCTCAAGAGCGTGCTCAAGGCACGTGGCCTTTCCACAGCTGTAGGTGACGAAGGTGGTTTCGCTCCCAAGCTCGAAGGCACGGAGGATGCCCTCAACGTTATCATGGAGGCTATCAAGAAGGCCGGTTACGAACCCGGAAAGGACGTGACTATCGGTCTCGACTGCGCGTCTTCAGAGTTCTATCAGGACGGTGTGTATGACTACACCCACCTCAAGAACGGCGCTGCCAAGGAGGTTAACGGCAAGAAGCTCACAAGCGAGGAGCAGGCCAAGTATCTCGAGGAACTTATCACCAAATATCCTATCGACTCTATCGAGGACGGTATGGACGAGAATGACTGGGAAGGCTGGAAGATCCTTACCAACCTCATCGGCGACCGTTGCCAGCTTGTAGGCGACGACCTGTTCGTAACCAACGTGAAGTATCTTGAGAAAGGTATCGCAAACGGTTGCGCAAACTCGATCCTCGTGAAAGTAAACCAGATCGGTTCTCTCACCGAGACTCTCCGCGCAGTCGAGATGGCTCAGCGCAACAACTACACAGCCGTTATCTCTCACCGTTCAGGCGAGACCGAGGACGCTACTATCGCTGATATTGCTGTCGCTACAAACGCAGGTCAGATCAAGACCGGTTCCGCAAGCCGTTCCGACCGTATGGCAAAAT
>DAAV01000154.1:9840-12669 GCA_001701295.1 Bacteroidales bacterium H10 | reverse complement strand
CTTTCAAACAAAAAGACCGGAAGTCTCATGACTTTCGGTTTTTTTTGTTACCTTTGCGGATTGACGCGCGGTTTCGGGAGTATTTACTCCCCGGATATGCGCCGTCCTGATACCGATAACCAAACTAACCAGACATATGAAAGAGGAAGAAAAAGTCTACACCACCGAGACCGGACTCCCCGAAAATGCGTTCCGCGAACTCGGCGCGGATGAAAAGTACGTTCCGGTGATGCATCCGGCCCGTGATCAGAAAGAGGTTACTCCCTATTCTGTCGGCATGGGTCTGCTGATGGCAATAGTGTTCAGTGCGGCCGCGGCTTATCTCGGCCTGAAAGTCGGCCAGGTATTCGAGGCTGCCATACCGATTGCGATCATCGCTGTCGGACTCAGCAATGCTCTCGGCAAAAAGAATGCCCTGGGGCAGAATGTTATCATACAGTCGATAGGAAGTTGCTCGGGCGTTATCGTGGCCGGAGCGATTTTCACTCTCCCGGCTCTTTATATTCTCCAGGGATCATATCCCGACATAATGGTCGATTTCTATCAGATATTCCTCAGCTCGCTTCTCGGCGGTATTCTGGGAATTCTGTTCTTTATTCCTTTCCGTAAGTACTTTGTGAAGGATATGNNCCGCCAAATATCCTTTCCCGGAAGCCACCGCAACAACTCAGGTGCTTGCTTCCGGCATGCAGTCCGATTCCGCGGAAAGTGACAATTCCGGACAGGCCAAGACTCTCGTCATCGCGTCTCTTATCGGCGGTATCTACGATTATATTGTCGCCACGTTCGGCTGGTGGGCCGAGACAATCACATCGACCGCATCCTCCTGGGGGCAGACCGTTATGGAGAAGACAAAGCTTGTGCTGACATGCAACACCGGNNACCGCGTTGCTCGGACTCGGATATATCGTGGGTCTGAAATATGCCTTTGTCATATTCGCAGGTTCCATATTCGTGTGGTGGATCATAATCCCTCTGCTCGGCACCTATGGCGCTCCTGAGATGGCGGCTCTCTCTCCAGATGCCATATTCAAGGATTACGCGAGAATGATCGGTATCGGCGGTATCGCGATGGCAGGTGTGATCGGCATAGTCAAGTCATGGCCTATCATCTGCAATGCTGTCGGTCTTGCCGGACGCGAGTTCAAGGGCACAAAGGAAAAAGCGCAGGAAGTGCGCTGGCAGGTTGATCTCTCCATGAAGAAAGTAGTGTTCTTCATCGTTATCGCTCTTGTCGCAGTGTTGCTGTTCTTCTGGTTCGGCGTGATCCACACATTCTGGCAGGCTGCCGTAGCGTGGCTTGTCGTGACGCTGATCGCCTTCCTTTTCACTACGGTGGCTGCCAATGCCATCGCTATCGTAGGCAGCAATCCCGTGTCGGGAATGACTCTTATGACCCTTATCATCGCGTCGGCCATATTCGTAGGTATCGGTCTCAGCGGCACAAGCGGTATTGTGGCCTCGATGGTGATCGGTGGCGTGGTATGTACGGCCCTTTCCATGGCCGGCGGTTTTGTGACTGACCTCAAAGTCGGCTATTGGCTCGGTTCCACTCCTAAAAAACAGGAGACATGGAAATTTCTCGGAACACTGGTCTCTGCTGCCACTGTAGGCGGTGTCATAATCGTCCTTAACAAGGTCTATGGCTTTACAGGCGACAACGCGCTTGTGGCTCCTCAGGCCAACGCAATGGCCAAGGTGATCGAACCTCTTATGATGGGTGGCGACACTCCCTGGATACTGTATATGGTCGGTGCGATTCTGGCCCTCATCCTCAACTGGCTGGGAGTGCCCGCGCTTGCTTTCTGTCTCGGTATGTTCATACCCTTGTCGCTCAATACTCCGATGCTTGTCNNTGTTTCTTATTTCGTAAGCAATTCATCGAAAGACAAGAAAGTCAACGATGCGCGCCGCGACCGCGGTACTCTTCTTGCATCCGGTCTTATAGCTGGAGGTGCGTTGTTCGGCGTATTCGCCGCAATAACCCGATTTGCCGGATTCGAGTATACGACTCCCGGTTCGGAGGGCCTTACCCAGATACTCGGCTGTGTGGCCTACGCGATTCTGATCTGTTATCTCATCTGGGATTCACGCAGAGCCAAAGCCTGACAAAATATTATTCAGACATAATAACGGTGCCGCATTGACCACTCTGTCATGCGGCACCGTGGCATTATATGTCCTTACATTGAAGTTTTTTTAGATTGATAAGGAATAAAATGCGTTTTACAGNNTACACGTTTTATAATGGGGTCAGGACTGACTTTTTAAAAGTCGCATTTTGAAACACCCTCTAACATTTGAACAGTTTTATCGATGAAATATAAGATAAGTATATTGATTGCATTGCTGAGCGTACTGTTGCCGGTGTGGGCAAGAGCGCAGGAGTCGGCGGCCGACGACAGACCTGTCGCACGTAAGATTCTTTTTCTCGGGGACTCCATGACGGGATGGCTTTCCGAACGCCTCAATGCCTATGGTAAAGAAAACGGATTTGAAGTAGCGACGGTCGTGTGGGACGGCTCGACTATCAAGAAGTGGGGGAGCAGTCCACGTCTCACTTCCATGATAACCCGGCAGGATCCGGACGCCATATTCATAAGCCTCGGCATGAACGAGCTCTTCGAGGCTAATCCTGAATCGCAGTTGCGTTCCAGACTTGAAGCTATCGTCGGGGCGGCGGGAGATATTCCCGTGATATGGATCGGACCTCCGTCATGGCCCGGACATAACAAGGGTGAGACACTCAACAAATGGCTTGCCGATAATCTTGGAGAAGGCCATTTCTACCGCAGTTTCGATCTGACACTTCCGCGGCAGAGCAAGACA
>DAAV01000154.1:0-9803 GCA_001701295.1 Bacteroidales bacterium H10 | reverse complement strand
CGGCGCGGTGCGCCTTCCCGGTATAAAGAAACCTGCAGGCGAACAGATGTCGCGTGGAAAAACATTTATATACAAACGAATGAAGGAGTCTCTCTGATGGCTCATACTCTGTTTTGGCAGCTTTTTCGTTTCGAGAAGGGTATAAAGAAAATCGAGACGAGTGTGCCGGAACAGCGTGTCACTATAACTTATGACGCCGACAAGACTTCGGAGCAGAAGATCATGGACTCTTTCTCCAAGATCGATTATTCGGTGGAAAAACTCGGAGACAATAAGGAAACTGACTCAAAACAATAATTCAACGATTTACTTACCATGAAAAAGATAGCTATGGTGACCGGTGCCACAAGCGGTATCGGCCGTGCGTGCGCCGAACATCTTGTGAAGGCGGGATATCGGATCATTGTGACCGGACGCAATGCAGCCGTCCTTGCGGAACTCAGGTCCGCACACGGAGATGATGTCTATTCTCTTGAATTCGATGTGCGCGACCGCAAGGCGTGCGAGGAGGCTGTCGCCTCTCTGCCCGCGGAGTGGAGTGAAATAGATGTACTCGTCAACAATGCCGGCCTTGCGCTGGGTCTTGAACCGGAGTATGAAGGCGATTATTCGGACTGGGATACGATGATCGATACCAACATAAAGGGTCTTCTGACCATGACCCGTACGATAGTGCCCGGCATGGTGGCACGCAATAGGGGACATATCGTCAATATCGGATCTGTGGCGGGCGATGCCGCTTATGCCAATGGAAGTGTCTATTGTGCCACCAAGGCCGCGGTCAAGAGCATTACAGACGGCCTGCGTATAGACGTAGCGCATACCGCCCTGCGCGTGACTCTCGTGAAGCCTGGTCTTGTAGAGACGAATTTCAGTAACGTGCGTTTCCATGGCGACAAGGAGCGTGCGGGGAGTGTCTACAACGGAATAACACCCCTCACGGGTGATGACATTGCCGACGCCGTGGTCTACGCTGTGCAGGCGCCGGCACATGTGCAGCTGGCGGAGATGCTTATTCTCGCCACTCATCAGGC
Organism: Bacteroidales bacterium H10; assembly: GCA_001701295.1. Taxonomy (GTDB): domain Bacteria; phylum Bacteroidota; class Bacteroidia; order Bacteroidales; family Muribaculaceae; genus Lepagella. The sequence continues at coordinate 8,769 of DAAV01000154.1, read as the reverse complement.
AAGCGGAAGCGTCGTGGTCCGTAAATGATCGCGTAGGAATAAAAAATAATCAGGGCGTCGGATTCATTCCCGACGCCCTGATTCCATATTCTATTTTACCGGAGTATTGTCAGAAGTTATAGCCGATGCTGAACACCCATGCCTTTGTGACGCCTCCGAATGTTTTGGTGATGTTGCCGACTTTACGGTCGTTCCATGCGGGAAGGCATCCGGCCATGTAGTGCGCGCCGATATAGTAGTGGTCGAGAATTTCGAATGCGGTTCCCATCTTGAATCCGAAATCGACGCCGGCCGCTTTCTGGGAGAACAGCGGTTCGTCGGCTGTGCCGTTGACAACGAAACGTTTGTTTTTCAGTTTGGAGTCGAGAACGAACGCCACATATGGACCGGCCTCTACATTCCACCGCACATCGTCGGTTACGTTGAATCCGAAGACCGCCATCACGGGAATCGTGAAGTTATAGCTGCGACGTTTGCCCGTCTGTGCGATCTCGCTGCCGTCGGTGGGCAATGCGCTTCCTTCGCCTGTACCCATTATGGTGTAGCCGCCGCTGCGCGATTCGAAGAAGAATCCCGGCTGGATCGACAGATAGTCGCGTATGTTCAGACTTACCACAGCACCGACATCGAAGCCTGTGCCCCAGCTTTCGTTGTGATAACACGACGGGTAGGCTTTGTCACCGATTGTGCGGTTGGATGTGTTGACTCCGATGCGGGCTCCGAACGTGAAGAGCTCGTCGCATTTCTCAGTCGAGAAAAAATCTGCCGCCGACGCGCATATCGAGGTTGCCGCGCATAAGGCCCCAATGAGAAATTTTTTCATTTGATGTCCGGTTTGAATTTGTTGTCCGCTATGCCCGTCGGGCATGAAGCGGATATTGTTTTTACAAATTTAAGAAATTTTTTGCATACTATGGCTTAATATTTAGTTTTATTACTAATTTTGCATTTCTATATTCTGATCTGTTAACAAATTTAATCAATTATTTTCGATGACTCAACATAACTATAAATATAATAGTCTTCTGGTAAATGCCAAGGACTACATGTCGATTATCTTCGGACTTTCGCTTTATGCCTTGGGCTTCACCGCCTGCATATTGCCTCATGAGGTCGTGATCGGTGGTATGGCCGGTGTGTCAACGCTTGTATATTTCGGTACGAACGGCCTGATTCCGGTGGCTGTCTCGACTTATGCCCTGAACCTCATGCTTCTGGCCATCGCTTATAAGATAGTGGGACGGACTTTCGTGTTGCGCACTATCTTCGGTGTGACGGTAGTGGCTTTGGCCATCGGCGTGTGCGAGGGTTTCTTCATGGGTCTCGGGCATCCCCTGATACCGGACCGTACGGTCTCGCTCGTTCTCGGCGCTATACTATGCGGTGTCGGAGTGGGAACATGTTTTATCCATAACGGATCGTCGGGTGGTACGGATATTGTCGCCGCATGCGTTTCGAAGGTAAGTAACGCGAGCATCGGGCGCATCATGATCTATACGGATATGCTTATCGTGTCATGTTCGATATTCCTTCCTTTCGACGGCACTGTGGAACAGCGTATCGAGACGCGTATACCTACTATCGTGTATGGTATAATGGTGACGTTTATAGTCTCTTTTATAACAGACCAGATTATAAATACAAATCGGCAGGCGACACAGTTTTTCATCTTCTCGCCTAAATGGGAGGAAATCGCCGACCGCATTCTCTCGGAAGCGCATCGCGGCGTAACCGTGCTTGACGGTCAGGGCTGGTACACCAAGCGTGAGGTTAAACTTCTGATGGTGTATTGCCGCAAGATCGAGTCGGTGACAATTTTTCGCATTGTCAAGAGTATTGACGAGGATGCGTTTGTCACCCAGGGGGCAGTGAACGGTGTCTACGGCCAGGGATTCGACAAGGTGAAGATAAAGATGAAAAAGACCCATCGTACCGACAGCCGCATCCATATGGCCCTTCCGGCCGAGGGTGAGAACCCTAAGGCGAATGTGCGCCGGTCAAACAGCGAGGAGTGACAGAATCTCCTCGCCTGATTCTCTTCTGATCCAGTCTTGCTCGCGCTTGCGCCATGTCATCTGTTTCTTGGCGTAGACGCGGGTATTTTTTTTGATTCGTTCGATAGCGGTGGTGCGCTCCATAGTGCCGTCGAACCATGCGAACATCTCTTTGAGTCCGACCGTATTGAGTGAATTGAGATGCCGCAGATGATATACGCTTCGCGCTTCTGCCTCCAGTCCTGCCGCGACCATGGCGTCGACACGCCTGTTTATCCGGTCGAAGAGCAGTTCGCGGGGTGGTTCGAGGAGTATCTTCATTATTCTGAAATCTCTCTTTTTTCTTACGCCCGTGCGAAGTGAGGAATATGTGACTCCGGCCGTGCGGATGATCTCTACCGCGTGGAAGACGCGTTTTGTATTATTGCGGTCTACAATCTGATAATATTCCGGGTCAAGACGCCTGAGTTTGTCAAGCAGCCATTTCTCGCCTTTGCCGTCAAGTTCTTTTTTCAGTTCCTCGCGTATAGAGTCGGGTACGGTGGGAAGTTCATCGATGCCATGACAGAGGGCGTCGACATACATCATCGAACCGCCGCAGGCTATGGCCACCCCTTTTTCATCAAGCAGCCGGCGTGTCAGGGCGAGCGCGTCCCGTTCGAATTCCGCTGCGCTGTAATAGGCGTCGAGCGGCAGCATGTCGATGAGATGGTGACGGACCCGCGTCCTCTCTTCATCGGTAGGCATAGCGGTAACGATCGGGATTCCCTGATATATCTGGCGACTGTCGGCCGATATTATCTCTGTGCCGAGTCGTTCGGCCATATCGACAGCCAGAGCCGACTTCCCGGAGGCAGTCGGCCCTGTTATGACGATAAGTGTCTGTTCGTTTAATGCTGTTTTCAAAAGTGCTGTATTATTGTTCGGCAACGATGCGGCAGATGTTAACTATGACGTCTGTCGCTTTTTCCATAGACTGGATGGAGACATATTCGTAGCGGCCGTGGAAGTTCTCGCCTCCGGCGAAGATATTGGGGCAGGGAAGTCCCTTGAACGATAGCTGTGCGCCGTCTGTGCCGCCGCGGATCGGCTGTACACGGGGTTCTACGCCGGCTTCGCGCATGGCTTTCTCCACAGTCTCGATGATATGCATGACGGGTTCGATCTTCTCGCGCATGTTGTAGTACTGGTCCTTGATCTCGACGGTGCAGCAGCCGGGGTATTCCATATTGGTCTTGCGGCAGAGATGCTCGATCTCGCGTTTGCGGCTTTCAAAGCGGGCGCGGTCGTGGTCGCGGATGATGTATGTAAGTGTGGTATGCTCCACGTTGCCCTCGATGCCTACGAGATGATAGAAGCCCTCGTAGCCTTCGGTGTGTTCGGGAGTTTCCCAGCGGGGAAGCATGGCGATGAAATTGTTGGCCACACGTATGGAGTTGATCATCTTGTGCTTCGCGTAACCGGGATGGACGTTGCGCCCTTTGATGGTGACTTTGGCCGAGGCTGCGTTGAAGTTCTCGAACTCGAGTTCTCCGAGCGCGCCCCCATCCATGGTGTATGCGAAGTCGCATCCGAATTTCTCCACGTCGAACTTGTGCGCTCCGAGTCCTATCTCTTCATCGGGATTGAAACCGATGCGGATTTTGCCATGTTTGATTTCCGGATGGGACTGAAGGTAAGCCACGGCGGTGATGATCTCGGCGATGCCGGCCTTGTCGTCGGCTCCGAGAAGAGTGGTGCCGTCGGTGACGATCAGGTCATTGCCGAGATAATTCATGAGCTCGGGAAACTCCTCCGGACTCAGCAGGATGTTTTCAGCTTCGTTGAGCACTATGGTCTTGCCGTCATAATTCTCGACAATGCGTGGCTTTACATGACGTCCCGACATGTCGGGACTTGTATCCATGTGCGCTATAAAGCCTATGACGGGTACATTTTTGTCGGTATTGGCCGGTAGGGTGGCGAAAAGATAGCCGTTGTCATCAAGGCAGACTTCATCGAGTCCCATGCCGAGAAGCACTGCTTTAAGGTATTTGGCGAATTCCATCTGACCTGGCGAAGAGGGTGTCATGTTTGTCAGTTCGTCGCTCTGTGTGTCGAATTTAACAAAGTCAAGAAATCTGTCGGTTACTGTCATGGTTTGATTTTTTTTGTGCGGATCGGGGCCTGGTAGGGGCCATGATGACGCATCGGGTTGTTTTATTTCGCGAATATAGTGATTTTTTACAAGATTATAGCTAAATTTGTTCTATGAAAAAGAGTTTCCCTGTCATTTTATTAATTTTATGCATATGTCTGGTGGTGGGCGGCCTCATCGGTGCCATGGATTCGAAATCCACCGCCTCCTATGCCGCATCCGGTGATTCTACAGCTAAAAATGCTGTTCCGACTGCCGGGCCGCATGTCGGTTCGTTTTCGGGAGAATGTCTTCTCGATGTCAGGATTCCGGATTCGATAGCTGGCGAACGGAAGGATTATACCGGTTTTACACTGTCGTTCAACAAAGAGAACCGTACGCCCAACTGGGTGGCGTGGGAATTGTTGGGTTCAGAAGCCACAGGCGAAGTGGGGCGTTACAATAAATTCTGGCAGGATACGGATCTGGAAGGTTGTCCGACGACTCGCGACTACTCCAATTCAGGCTACGACAGAGGCCACATGTGCCCTGCCGCTGATCAGAAATGGAGTCAGGAGGCTATGGTCGATTGCTTCTCGCTTGCCAATATCGTGCCTCAGGCAAACGCATTGAATACCGGGGCGTGGAAGACTCTCGAGAACAAGGAGCGTCAGTGGGCGCAGCGTGATTCGGCCATAATAATCATAGCCGGTCCGATCTATGAGAAGTCTGACACGCAGCGTATCGGTGCGGCCGGCGTGCGTGTGCCCGGCGCCTTTTTCAAAGTGCTCGCCGCTCCCTATCTCAGCGAACCTCGCGGCATAGCGTTTGTCTATCCCAACATGACATCGCCCGGAAATATGGAAAATTATGTCGTCACTATCCGTGATGTGGAGAAACTCACGGGATATGACTTTTTTCATTGTCTGCCCGATGATGTCGAAAACGCCATAGAGACAGTATCGTCATTCCGCGATTGGAACAGTAGGCGTTAAGCGTGTCTTAGAGACGTACGATTCTCAAAGAAATTGTTTAAAGATGGATACAATAGTTGCTATTTCCACTCCATATGGCACCGGCGGTATTGCGGTTATCAGGCTTTCCGGTGCGGATGCCTTCAGTATAGCCGACAGAGCATGGATCGGGTGCCGTCTTGCGGATGCGACATCCCACACCGCGCATCTCGGCACAATCACTTCCGGCGATGACCGTTCGCCGCTTGATCAGGCCGTGGCTACTGTTTTCAAGGCTTCCAACTCATTCACCGGCGAAAATACGGTAGAATTTTCCGTTCATGGATCGAAATGGATACAGATGCAGGTGGTCAACCGGCTTGGTTCGCTCGGTGCGCGTCCGGCCGAACCCAGCGAGTTTACACGGCGCGCCTTTCTTAACGGCCGCATGGACCTCGCGCAGGCCGAAGGAGTGGCGGATCTTATTGCAGCCTCATCCAGAGCCGCGCATCGGCTTGCCATGTCTCAGATCTCGGGCGGTTTCTCGACGCGGATAAACGAATTGCGCGAACGCCTCATAGACCTTGCATCGCTGCTTGAACTTGAGCTTGATTTCTCCGAAGAGGATGTAGAATTTGCCGACCGTGCCAAATTGCGGTCCATAACCGACGAGACAATAACCCTTATCGAACGGCTTGCCTCGACCTATGCCGCCGGGAAGGCCTTCAAAGAAGGTGTGCCTGTAGCTATAGCCGGGCGTCCCAATGCCGGTAAATCGACACTGCTCAATGCGTTGCTTGGCGAGGACAAGGCCATAGTCAGTGATATACCGGGCACGACCCGCGATGTGATCGACGACACTAAAGAGATCGCTGGGGTCTTGTTCAGATTCTATGATACGGCAGGATTGAGGTATACGGATGATGTGGTGGAGCGCATAGGCATAGACCGCGCTCATGACGCCATCGAACGTGCCGCCGCTGTGATATGGATGATTGATGCCTCATTAGGGGAAGAAGATATGATTTCACAGCTTGAATATGTGAAAGAGCAATTAAATGCACATCTTCAACCGAAACATCTGATCGTATTTAACAAATGCGACCTTGTTGCAGGTTCGGTGATTGAAAATCTGATATGCGGGACACAGAATAAAGCTTTAGCGGAGAATACTTTATATGACGCCGCCTCGGAAAATGATAAAGGTAGGATAGAGGTTTTGCGAATTTCGGCCAGGACAGGCAAGAATATAGATATGTTAGAGAGCATGCTTGTAGATATGGCTAAATCGGAGCACGATCCCGAATCCGAATTGATAGTTACCAATGCGCGTCACCACGCCGAACTTCAATCTGGCTTGGAATCCCTGTGTCGTGTGAGAGAGGGTTTGAAGACCGGCCTCTCAGCCGATTTCATAGCACAAGACGTACGCGAGGCCCTGCACCACCTCGGCACCGTCACCGGCGCCGTCACCACCGACACCCTCCTCACCACCATCTTCACTCGCTTCTGCATCGGCAAGTAATTGGTTGATTATCAATGCGTTATATTGATAGCAATTGACTGATACTGACCGATAAAACTTAACTCTTACAAGAACGCCTGATGCTGATAACTGTCAGTGTTAGGCGTTTTTATGCACCATATTGTACGGATTTTGTACGACAGCGACTCATTTCACCCCAAGCGTCAGCAAGGTGGTGGAGAATGTGGTACGTCACGGTACGTCGTGATACGCCATGATACGATTAGTAACGAAATTAACACGTATGACATGAGTAGCAATATCAAAGTTGAGAGAATCTGCGAATGGTGCGGAAAGAAATTTATCGCCCAGACCACAGTCACGCGCTTCTGCTCGAAGCGGTGTTCGGAGCGCTCATACAAAGAGCGATTCCGACAGAAGAAGATGGCAGTATCGAATCAGGAGACAGCCACTAATGCCGCCAACGATAAATGGAGAGACAAAGATTATCTGACTCCTACTCAAGCGGCTGAATTGTTGGGTATCGGTAGAATGTCAATGTATCGCTATATCCGGAATGGCAAAATCAAAGTCGTCAGATTCGAGCGAAAGACACTCATCAGCAAAGCCGATATTCAGGCGATGTTTGATTTTCTCTCACCGAAAGAAAGTGAGCCGAAAGAGACCACTGATAAAAAAGGAAAGTCCCTTTCCGACTTTTACACCCGCGCCGAGATTCAGGAGAAATTCGGGGTCAAGGATTCGTGGATTTACAAAGTGGTCGCCGAGAACAATGTGCCCAAGACTATTCTTCGCGGCAAGGCATATTTCAGCAAAAGCCATATCGACCGGCTTTTCTCGGCTAGAAAGGAGAATCCGGAGATTACCGAATGGTATTTGGTCGAAGATATTCAGGAAAAATACGGCATGACCCTCTCCGCTATTTACACTCTGGTCTCCAAAATCGGGATTCCGAAACGCAAAGAGGGGCCGAAGGTCTATTACTCCAAATATCACTTCGATGTGGCGAAAGGGACTAAGTCAGCCGAGGATGTAGAGTTTATCTCAGTGCCCGAAGCCATGGAAAAATACTCGCTGACACGCGACCAGCTGTATCACTACGTCAAGACATACAAAATCACCAAGCTCCGATGCGGCAAGTATGTCAAGCTGAACGCCAAAGAGTTAGAGGCGTTGTTCAACCCCGAGATTCAGTTATAATCCGGTGATTTTTCTCACCGGGCAACCACCATTTACCTTTTTACCTTATAATTCAAAACAGCATAATATGGAATCTGCAACCATCACCAAAGTGACACTCCGTCAGGAGAAACTGCGTAGCGGCAAACTGTCGCTCTACCTCGACTACTACCCACCCATCTGGAATCCGCACATCAAGAAAATGTCGCGGCGTGAGTTCCTCGGTCTCTATCTCTTCGGCAATCCGAAAGACAAATTCGAGCTTGACTACAACGAGGAGATCCTGCTCAAAGTTCGTGGTATCCGCGCAACCCGTGAACTTGCAATCATCAATGAAGAGTTCGGTTTCCTCGACTGCACCAAGAAACAGGCGGACTTCCTTGAATATTTCGAGAGCAAGACCAAAGAGAAATACCAGAAATGGGAAATCGTGTATAAGCACTTCAAAGACTTCTGCAATGGCAGATGCCTCATGAAAGACGTGACTATCGGACTGTGCAACGACTTCCGAACATACATTCTGAAAATCCGTGTCAAGCAGTCCGGTAATATCATATCTCGCAACTCTGCCGCCGGATATNNATATTGGTCGACCTTCCGCGCATTGCTGAAACTGGCATATAAGGAAGGTTGGCTCCGCGAGAATGTCAACGACTATCTTGACCGCATCGACTGGGAGGAACCCAAAATAAACTATCTCGAAATCGAGGAGGTGAAACGCCTTGCCGCCACTCCCTGCAAAGTGGATGTGCTGAAACGTGCATCGCTCTTTGCCTGTATGACCGGTCTCCGCATCAGTGATATTCTGCAACTTCGTTGGGAGAATATCGAAGTGTCTCCCGACGGCGGCTACTGTATGCGAATCCGCACCCAGAAAACCAAGACACAGGCTACATTGCCATTAAGCGACGAGGCGCTGTCGTATTGCGGCGAACCTGGCCGTGGCATGGTATTCAAGGGACTGAGCCGCGCACATACACGCGAACCATTCAAGAAATGGCTCAAAGATGCCGGAATCAAAGTACAACCGTCCGCGATAGC
>DAAV01000114.1:4147-13382 GCA_001701295.1 Bacteroidales bacterium H10 | reverse complement strand
GATGGGATACCCACGGTCTTCCCGTGGAGCTTGGTGTGGAAAAGACCCTCGGAATCACCAAGGAGGACATCGGCAAGAAGATTTCCGTTGATGAATACAACGCCGCATGCCGCCGCGAGGTGATGAAATACACTAAGGAATGGACAGATCTTACTCACAGGATGGGCTATTGGGTCGATCTTGAGAATCCGTATATCACCTACGACCAGAGATATATGGAATCCGTGTGGTGGCTTCTCGCCCGTCTCTATGAGAAAGGCTATCTTTACAAAGGCTATACTATCCAGCCTTATTCGCCGGCCGCAGGCACCGGTCTCAATTCGCACGAGCTCAACCAGCCGGGCTGTTATCGTGATGTCAAGGATCTGACGGCCACGGTTCTGTTCGATATAACGGATCCCAGACCGGAAATGGAGGGATGGGGGCGTCCATGCTTCATGGCCTGGACCACCACGCCCTGGACTCTGCCTTCGAATACCGCCCTCTGCGTCGGTCCTAAATTCGATTATGTGGCCGTCCGCACNNACTTATAATCCTTATACCGGCGAGAAAGTCACGGTAGTTCTTGCGGAAGTTCTGGTAGACGCCTACTTTAAGAAAGAGGGAAAAGAGATGGCTCTCGATTCCTATAATCCCGGTGACAAGATCGTCCCTTATCAGATCGTCGGACGCTGGAAAGGCTCCGATCTTGTGGGAATGCACTACGCGCAGCTGATGCCGTGGGTGAAGCCTACGGAACGTGTAGATGATTTCTCTCCCGCGTATGTCGCCGGATATGCCGCTGCAAATCCANNCGATAAGGTATATTCCGTCGGTGCGGACCGTTTTGTGGAGATGTCGGAATGTGCGTTCCGTGTGATCGCCGGTGATTATGTCACTACCGATGACGGTACGGGAATCGTGCATATCGCCCCCACTTTCGGTGCGGATGACGCCAAGGTGGCCAAAGCCGCCGATATTCCTTCGCTTTTCATGATCAATATGAAAGGCGAGACTCGCCCGATGGTGGATCTTATGGGAAAATTCTATGTGATAGCCGATCTCGCCCCCGAGTTTGTCGAGAAATGCGTCAATGTGGAGCTTTATTCCCGTCACGCCGGACAGTTCGTCAAGAACGCATATGATCCGAAGTATACTGTCGACGGTAAATATGACGAGAAACGCGCCGCTGCCGACGAGGATCTCAATGTCGAGCTCTGCATGGAACTCAAGAAGGATGGCAAGGCTTTCCGCACAGAGAAGCATGTGCACAATTATCCCCACTGCTGGCGTACGGACAAGCCTATCCTGTATTATCCGCTTGACAGTTGGTTCATCCGCACGCCCGAGGCTCGTGAACGCCTGATCGAGCTCAACGGCACCATTAAGTGGAAACCGGCCTCTACCGGTTCGGGACGTTTTGGAAAATGGCTTGAGAATGTCCAGGACTGGAATCTTTCCCGTTCACGCTATTGGGGCACTCCGTTGCCCATATGGCGTACGGACGACGGACGGGAAGAGGTTATCGTAGAGAGCTATGAGGATCTTTATAACCGTGTAGAGCAGGCGGTGGAGAAAGGCTTTATGTTGTCTAATCCGCTTAAGGACAAAGGTTTGGNNGGTTTCGTCCCCGGCTTGTATACGGCTGAGAATTATGAGAAAATCGACCTGCACCGTCCTTATGTCGATGACCTGGTGCTTGTGTCTGAGTCCGGACGTCCGATGCGCCGCGAGACTGACCTGATAGATGTCTGGTTTGATTCGGGCGCCATGCCTTATGCCCAGATCCATTACCCGTTCGAGAACAAGGAACTTCTTGACAACGGTGAAGTCTATCCGGCCGATTTCATAGCCGAAGGCGTGGATCAGACCCGAGGCTGGTTCTTCACGCTCCATGCCATAGCGGGTATGATATTCGATTCTGTCGCCTACAAAGCTGTCATCTCAAACGGTCTTGTACTTGACAAGCATGGTCAGAAGATGTCGAAACGTCTTGGAAACGCCATCGATCCTTTCGACAACATAGAGCGCTTCGGAATCGATCCCGTGCGCTGGTACATGATATCGAACTCATCGCCCTGGGATAACCTCAAGTATGATGAGGACGGCGTTGCGGAGGTAGGCAGAAAATTGTTCGCCACTCTTTACAATACATATAAATTCCTTGCCCTCTATGCGAATGTCGATGGCTTTACCGGAACCGAAAAGGCCGTTCCCGTCGCCGAACGTCCGGAGATAGACCGTTGGATTCTGTCGCTGCTCAATTCGCTTGTGAAGGAAGTCGAGTCGGATCTTGACGACTATGAGCCGACAAAGGCCGCGCGTGCCATAGAGGAGTTCGTCAACGACAATCTCTCAAACTGGTATGTCCGTCTTAACCGCAAACGTTTCTGGGCCGGAGATATGGACAATGACAAGCTTGCCGCATATCAGACGCTCTTCGAATGTCTGAAAACCGTGGCTCTGCTGATGGCTCCTTTCTCACCGTTCTATGCCGACCGTCTCTACACGGATCTGCTTTCTCCCTCGCTTGAAGATGGTGAATACGTATCGGTGCATCTGGCGGATTTCCCGAAGGCGGACGAGTCTGTCATCGATGCGGCATTGGAGGAGCGTATGAGTCTTGCCCAGATAATCACCTCCAATGTCCTTGCGCTTCGACGCAAAGTGAATCTGAAAGTGCGTCAGCCGCTTCAGACGTTGCTCGTGCCGGTTATGGATGCCGCGCAGCGCGCCGCTATCGAGGCTGTCAAGGGAATAGTGCTCGACGAGGTCAATGTCAAGAACCTCAAACTTGTCGATAACGAAGAGTCTGGGCTTGTGAAGCGTGTCAAGGCGGATTTCAAGAAACTCGGTCCGAAATATGGCAAGATCATGAAGGATCTCGGTAAGGCGATCACCGCCATGGAGCAAAAGGATATTGTGGAACTTGAGAAGAACGGTTCGTTCACGTTCTCGTCGCTTCCCGGAGAACCTGTCGTCACTCTCGATGATGTCGAGGTTATACCCGAAGATATCCCCGGATGGCTTGTCGCCAACGACGGTAATGTGACTGTGGCTCTCGATGTCACTGTGACACCGCAGCTCAAGAATGAGGGAATGGCTCGTGAGCTTATAAACCGTATCCAGAATATCAGAAAGTCATCCGATTTCGAGATCACCGACAAAGTCCGTGTCGAGCTGACATCCTCTCAGGCCGTCGATGAGGCTCTCGCGTCATTCGGCGACTATGTGGCCGCCCAGGTGCTCGCCGACGAGATCGTGACTGTAGAGTCGCTCGAAGGAGAGGGCGTGGTTGCTCTTGACATAGACGGTACGGAAATTCTGGCACGTGTCACACGCTGACATGGCGAGACAAAGAGATAGACATATGTCCGTTCACAACATGAACAATAATATCGCAGGCTTCGCCGGGGGAGATCATCCCTCGGCGTTGCGCCGCAATGCCGGATGGCTTGCCGCCGCAGTGATTCTTCTTGTGCTGCTTGCCGACCAGATTCTGAAGATATGGATAAAGACTCATTTCTATCTTGGCGAGGACCATGCGCTGACTTCCTGGTTCCATATAAAATTTATTGAAAACAACGGCATGGCGTTCGGCCTCGAACTGTGGAACAAGCTTCTTCTCACGTTCGGCCGTATAGCGGCTGTCATTCTTTTTATATGGTGCCTTGTCAGGATGGTGTCGCGCTATGAGCTCCGTACAGGATTTATTGTGGCGGTGGCGCTTGTCACGGCGGGGGCAGCCGGCAATATATTCGACTGCGTTTTCTATGGCGTGGTGTTCAATGACCCCATGCCGCCGGCAGTCGCCGAGGCTTTCCCTCCGGGCGGCGGTTATTCGACATGGTTCGAAGGCAGGGTCGTCGATATGCTTTATTTCCCGCTTTTCGACTTTTATTGGCCCGAATGGATGCCGGTGGTAGGAGGGGAGTATTATGAGTTTTTCGCCTATATTTTCAATATAGCGGATGCTTCCATATGTGTGGGAGTCGCTCTTCTCATACTGTTCTATTCGCGTGATTTCTCGCTCGCGTTCAACAGTATCGGGGGCGGCCGGAAAAAATCTGAAAATAAAAATGTCGCCGGCGGCACCAATCCTGATAATAAATGATGATGATTAAGCGTGTGTCAGGTTTTCGTTTGTGTCTTCTGGCCGGGACTGTCATGGCGATGTCGGCCGCATGTGTGAGGCGTCCTGACGGTGTCCTCTCCGATAAGGATATGGTTTCTCTCGTAGCTGATATGGAGCTTGCCGAGGCATATGTGCAGACCGGTTCCAGAGGAGCGGGCGAGGAAGAGCGTGCGGCTCTTGTCGATTATGTTATCAAAAAACATGGTCTGACGCGTGAGGAGTTTGACACGACCATGGCATGGTATGGCAGAAATGTCGATGCATATTATGATCTTTGCGAGTCGGTGGAAGCCGAACTCNNTTCGCACGCCGAAAGGGGAAACTTACAGGTTCCTTCACCGTTCAGTCTTCGGATCTGTGGCCATATTCGCGTCAGTCGTTCATCTCGCGCAAATCATCATCCGATGCCTTTATGTTTTCGATTCCGGTGGTGGAAGTTCAGAAAGGGGAGAGAATCGAACTGAAATTACGAATGCGTGACCGTATTGACGCCACGGCCCTGCTTGGCGTGGAATATGACAATGGAGTGAAGGAATTCCAAAATCGGACACTGACCGGCGTGCAGAGGTTGAGAATGGTACTGCAGACCGATACGGGTCGTAGCGTAAGCCGTATTTTCGGAAATATGTTGCTTAACGATATGTCGCAGACTCCTCTCTGGATCGACAGTATATCGCTTTCGTCTCTTCCGTTCGACTCACTCGAATATTATAATATCCATAGCCAGCGGATATATCGCGAGCCGAAAGAGCGTAGACGTCCCAAGGCGGAAATTCCCGATTCGCTGGCAGACTGATAAAAATGATACACAATCTTCTTGCAACGGGAATAGTCGTGGCGCCCTGCGGAGCGCCACGACGTACTTATGGACTGTCTGTCCTTGTATTTGAGGCGCACGGCACTACCGACGATATATACGGACGTCTCAGGAGTGGCGGCGTCGTGCTTCTCGATAGCTTCGAAGTGCTGCCATATGAAAAGGAGAAGCCTTCGCTTCTCCTTTCAGAATCGCCTCTGCTGCTTGACGGCAATGCCGGAGCAAAGGGTGTATGGTATCTTTCGATGCCCTGATTTATTTCTTCATAGCTTTGGCCCAGGAATCCTTGAGGCCTACCGTTTTGTTGAAGACCGGGTGTCCTGGCGTAGTGTCGGGGTCTACAACATAATAGCCCAGACGTTGGAACTGATAGTGGTCGCCGGCTTTGATGCGCTCTGCGAGCCAGGGTTCTATCTTTGNNAATCGGGGTTGATGAGTTCTCGGAAATCTCCGTCGAATGCTCCGGGATTCTCAATGCTGAAGAGGCGGTCGTAATCGCGGATCTCGGCATTTACTGCAGTCGGCACGGACACCCAGTGCAGCGTGCCCTTCACTTTCCTGTCTGCTCCCGGCAGTCCGCTGCGTGTCTCCGGATCATATGTCGCGTGTATCTCGGTGATGTTTCCTTCTTCGTCTTTTACGACTCCGGTACACTTGATGATATAAGCTCCCTTAAGCCGGACTTCCTTGTCGGGCGAGAGGCGGAAGAACTTTTTGGGAGGATTCTCCATGAAGTCTTCCCGTTCGATCCAGAGTTCGCGGCTGAACGGCATTTCATGGGTGCCCTCGGCCGGATTCTCGGGATTGTTGTCCATGACCATTGTCTCGGTCATTCCTTCGGGATAGTTGTCGAGAACGAGTCTGACAGGATTCTGGATCACGCTGACGCGTGTGGCGGTCTTGTTGAGATCCTCGCGCACGGAGTGCTCGAGAAGCTCGATGTGGTTGAGCGCTTCGTAACGGGTATAGCCGATTCTGTTCACGAAATCCTTGATCGAAGAGGGTGTGTATCCGCGGCGGCGGAGGCCCTTGAGTGTCGGCATGCGCGGATCGTCCCAGCCGTTCACGAGACCCTCTTTGACAAGCTGCAGCAGCTTGCGCTTGCTCATCACGGTATAGGTGAGGTTGAGACGGTTGAACTCGATCTGACGCGGACAGTAAGACTCGTCGGCGAGTTCTTTGACGAAATATTCATAAAGCGGACGGTGCGGCACGAATTCAAGAGTGCATATCGAGTGGGTGACACCTTCGAAATAGTCGCTCTGACCATGCGCGAAGTCATACATCGGATAGACTTTCCATGTCTCTCCGGTGCGCCAGTGTGGAGTCTTGATGATACGGTACATTATCGGGTCGCGGAAGTGCATGTTGTCGCTCGCCATGTCGATTTTGGCGCGGAGTACCATCGAGCCCTCCTCGAATTCGCCTTTGTTCATGCGGTCGAAAAGGTCAAGGTTCTCTTCCACCGGACGGTCGCGGTAGGGACTCGCTGTGCCGGGTTGGGTGGGTGTGCCTTTCTGCTTTGCGATCTCCTCGCTGCTCTGCTCATCGACATATGCTTTGCCCTCTTTGATGAGTCTCACCGCAAGGTCGTAAAGCTGGGGGAAGTAGTCGCTGGCATAATACAGGCGGTCGCCCCAGTCATAACCGAGCCAATGTATGTCTTCCTTGATCGCGTTGACATATTCCATATCCTCTTTCTGGGGGTTGGTGTCATCAAAGCGCAGGTTGCAGGTGCCTCCGAATTTCTCGGCCGCACCGAAGTCCATGATAAACGCCTTGGCGTGGCCGATATGCAGATAACCGTTCGGTTCGGGCGGAAAACGCGTGTTGAGGCGTCCGCCGTTCTTGCCGGCGGCCAGATCGGCCGCGATCTCCTGTTCTACAAAATTCAGTCCTGATTCATTGACTGATTCTTCCTCTTTTATGATTTCTTCCATCTGTTTTTCTATTGTTTATGCAAAATTAGCAAAATTCTCGCAATTATTTCCCCATCAACAGACTAAATTGGGTGTAGCCTATAATATTTTTATCGCTACAGGCGTTATATTGAGTGTAATAAACATTTATTCTCAGTAGCTATTGAAAATTAATGTAAACATAAAACGCCGCTATTTTTTAGGCGGATCGGTTCTGGAGCGAAGGAGCATAGCGGGCTATGCGACCGAACGACAGTGCTGAAACGACAAAAAAGAGCAAGTTTTATGTTACAAGATTCATAAGCTACATAATATATCGTTTAATTTTTAATAGCTACATATAAAACAGAATTTGCCTATGGTTCACGATTCCTCCGATTTAACGTCAAATGAAGTAAAATTGAGTCTTATGAGTTCCCCTAAAAGTGCAACATTGAATTTCATACGCCAGTTTGCCCGCACATGCGTCACGGTCCAGGGATGTGCTCTCGGTTCGATGATATTGAACTGACAGAAGCTTCCCTTCCTGTATGATCAGGGCAAAAGAAAGTCAATACCGAAACTCAAGACAAGACCGGTCAGAAAATCTGACAGCAGAAGAAAAAGAAGATCCGATAGACTTTGTGTCATCGGATCTTTCTTTTTTATTTTAATTTAGTTACAGAATCAGTGGACTGTGCGGAGGGAAATATGAGAGACGTTGCCGCCGGTATCAGACGGTCAGGATGATGTCTTTCTCATGGGCTATGCGTCTCAGATTGAGGATCGCATAGCGCATGCGGCCGAGAGCGGTGTTGATGCTCACACCGGTGATTTCGGCTATTTCCTTGAAGCTTAGTCCCTGATAATAGCGCATCTTGAGCACTTCCCGCTGCAGTTCCGGAAGCTCGCCGATGAGATATTTCACGTCGGTGCGGATCTGATCGGAGATCAGCACGTCCTCGATTGTTTCCTCGCAGAGTTCCTTGCGGTTGAGTATGTCGACATCTGTCAGATCGGAGCTTTGCAGATTTTCCGATTTTTCCTGACGGTAGAAATCGATGATGAGGTTATGGGCGATGCGTGAGATCCAGGCGGGAAATTTCCCGTTTTCCGTGTATCTTCCCTGACGTATTGTCTGGATCGCTTTCACAAAAGTCTCCTGAAAGATATCGTTGGCGATATCCTCGTTCTTGATAATGCGAAGTATATAATTGAAGATACGGTCCTGATGACGCTTGAGAAGATTGTCGAAAGCCTCATTGTTCCCCTCTGCATATGCCCTGACAAGTTGCTCGTCTGTCAGAGTTGTGTAATTTGCCATGCTTCTGATGTTAGTTTGGTTGGGTAAAATTTTTCGATAGGCAAGCTGGTTGGTGATGTGTGTGGTTTTATTTGGGTTTTAATTATTCTTTGCGATATGCAGGTGCAAAGATATAACTGTTTTGTCTGAAATGCAAGAAAACTAACAAAAAAATCNNAGCAAAATATTGTTAATGCCACACAATAAATCGTCAAAACCTTGCACCAATCCCGTTTCTGATGACTTCCCACAGCGTTTTCCCCTCCGCATGCGGATAGGGAAGTGTTATGTCTTTTAGTGAACAGGGAAACTGTCAATTTGCAATGTATCGAAAGGTTTAAGCCTTAAGAGAGTCGTACAAATGTACGACTCTCTTAAGGTGTTGCGGAACATTTGAAATTGCAATGTTTTATTTGTAATATACCGTCTTTTAATTATTTGTTGAAAACATTGACATAATATAGTTGTGCAACACGTCTCTTATGCTCTTACGAACCTTTTACAAGGCGGAGGGCTGTCCAGCGGTTGCTGATCAGCCGCGACTTGAGCTCGAGCCCATAGCGCGAGGCGGCTTCGACGATCATGGGTGTGTCTTCTTCATAAAAACCGCTCAGCAGCATTGTGCCTCCATTACGCAGTCTGGCCGCATAGCGGTCTATGTCGCCGAGGATTATGTTGCGGTTGATGTTGGCGAAAAGAAAGTCTGCGGGTTCGAGGCCTGCGAGTGCGGAAGCGTCGCCATGTATCAGATCCATCGCTACATGATTGAGCGATACATTTTCTATGGCGTTTTCGTAAGCCGCGCCGTCTATCTCTATTCCGGTCACGTGTGAGGCGCCTCGCATGGCGGCCAAAATGCCCAGAATGCCAGTGCCAGTCCCCATGTCGATGACGCTTTTTCCTTTAATGTCGGAAGCGAGTATGTGTTTTACCATCTGCGATGTTGTGTCGTGATGGCCCGTGCCGAACGCCATTTTGGGATCTATCACGATATCGTAGGGCGCTTCAGGTACATCCGTGTGGAAGGATGAATGGATTACGCATTTGTCATCGATCAGGATGGGGCGGAAGTAATGCTTCTCCCATTCTTCGTTCCAGTCTTT
>DAAV01000114.1:3703-4077 GCA_001701295.1 Bacteroidales bacterium H10 | reverse complement strand
GTCAGTCCGTTTGCGTCGGGTTCGAAAGATTCAAAGCCGGCATCGGCGAGAAATGCGGCTACAAGATCCGTGATATCGGCCGAACATGGCGCGGCCTCAATTCTTACACTGTAATAATCGTTCATGAAAATAAACAGTCCACCCTTGGAAGGTGGACATTATTGTATGGTTTATATTATTTTTTACCTCTTATCAGGCGGTATCCCTTCTTGGCGGTGCCGAAAAGCGATATGCCCATAAGAATATAGTCAAGGGTGTTCATATGCGAGAAGACAGTCGAGGCTATACGTCCGGCCAATGCGAATCTCGAGCCTCCGCGCGTTCCTGCCTTTTCTTTTGTGGCGGGTCGGAGTGTATGGACAGACTGCATTACC
>DAAV01000114.1:3491-3693 GCA_001701295.1 Bacteroidales bacterium H10 | reverse complement strand
AGCTCCTCCATGGTGTATCCTTTGAACGGGACGACTGCATCTCCGGCTTCGGCCGGAAGATTATTCTTGTTATCTTTCATAGTGCCTCACAGCTGGGGGATAACTTACTGAAAGTTATCCGGGTTAATGTTTGCGGTCGAAAAACACACGGGTTATAAGCCGCGCTATCGGATTGAGAAGCAACGGCTTGCGCAACAGGCGT
>DAAV01000114.1:0-3377 GCA_001701295.1 Bacteroidales bacterium H10 | reverse complement strand
GTGTCGACATGAGCAATGTGAGTTTCTCGGCTATTGTCAGTTTGGCGTATTCGAGTTCAAGGCGCAGCCAGGTCTTCGACTGGTCGAATATGCTGCGGATCTCTTCGAGCAGATTTATTTTCATAGGCGTTTGGATTGGATTTAATTACTCCGGCGGCGTTATGGCCGCTTGTTTATTAACGTCGGCCGCGACACTATATTATAGAATCAGAGACGCGGGCCTTCCGGCCTGAAGGACGGAAAACCCGCGTCTGTCTTGTCTGCGCGACGTGCGGCTCACTCGGTTGCCGAGAGTTCTGCCACAAGGGCGTCTACTTCTGAATCGCTGATCTTGATGCCGCGCTTGCGGAGAAGATCGACTATGCGGTTTCTTAGGTCAGAGCCTTTCTCAGGAGTGAACAGCAGTGCCGCTCCGCAGCCCACGATGGCTCCGCCAAGAAATGCGGATATCAATGTAAGTGCTCTCATTTTGTCTTGTTTTTTTTAGATATGTTTTTCAATCTGGTCTTCGATCTCGTCTACGAGTTCCTCCATCTTGTTCTTCTTCAGGCAGATGCCTTTTTCTTTGAGAATCTTCATGATTTTGGAGCGGGTGTCTTCTCCTTTTTCAGGAGCGATGAGAAGACCGATTGCGGCGCCTGCTACGGCACCTCCGATTACTGACAGAATTACGTGCAGTGGTTTCATAACGTATTGTCTATTTTTAGTGAATTATTACTGTTTATCTTTATTAACAATTATTTTGCCAAAAAGATGCGTGCGGCGTGAAATTTTATTATCTCGCCGCCATCGGCAGCATGCCTGCGGCTGCCTCATAGGCCATTATGCCGCTTTCCGACAGCTCGACGGGCATGAAATCGCCGTCGGGTGTCAGCATTTTGACATGGCTGTCATCTATGAATGTCATGAATGGCAATTGCTCGCCATCGGCCGTCTCCACGCTCCATGTGCGGTCGGACTCCTCGAAGTTGAGGCGTACGGCCTCGCCGGTCTGTTCGTTTGTGACCGTATAGCCTTTGCCGTCGCAGGCTATAAGGTACCGGCCGTTGTCGGTGTCGACTACTTTGGTCGATGCTGTCAGAGGATTGCTGCCGCTCCAGAATTCGATGGAGTTGATGACCAGCACGTCGGCAAGCGCCGTGACTTCATATACCGGAAGAATCCAGAATGCGAGAAACACGAGTTCGTTGACGAACTTGGAGCCGATATTGCGGTTCCATGACAGAACTTTGTTGGTGAGCCCGAACGAGCCGATGCAGGATGTGAATACCAGCGATGTGCCGGCCAACAGGATAGCTGCTACTGAAATTCTGATTTTTCTCATTTTAGAGAGTGTTTGAATTTAAAACGTCTTAACATACTAAGAGAATGATTGATCTTGACTTCAAAACACTCTCTTAATTTATTTGAATATTTCCGAAATTAGCAATTTTTTTTGTTATCTCGCAATCTTCGGAGAATATTTAAGGATTATATGGCTTTATATGCAATATATTGCCTTGGTATGGCGTCAGTATTTTTTTGCGGGACCGAAAGAACTGGAATATCCGTCGTTGTGACCGATATGTCCCATTGTCAGTTCGGTGGCGAGTTTAAGCACGTTCGGACCGCTGCCATGGTTCAGCCGGTCCACCGCGTCCATAAGTCTGCGCGAGCGCACGATGTCAAGACGGCGCTTGTCGGGATCCTCGAATAGTGTCGGAGCGATAGTGCCCGCAGGGGTGATGGCAGACAGTATCACTCCGGCCCGTTTGTAGCTGTAGGACGGGTCGAATATGCGTGTGGCCAGTCCGATGGCGGCGTCGGCTATGACGTTGGTGTCGTTTGTGGGTGGATCGATGCGTATCTTTCCACTGGGGGAGATGTAGCCGCGCTCTTTGTGAAACCGGTTGCTTGTCATGAATACTCCGACTTCCCCGCATACTCCCCCCATGGCACGCAATCGGCGTGCTATATGCGCGCTGTAGATGGCTATGCGCGATCTTATATAGTCGAAATCGTCTATATCGACCGGAAATGTCCTTGTCTCGCTGATCGAATCCTGAAGTTTTCTATCCACATGCCCGAGCTCTATGCATGACTCCCCGTGAAGTTCGCACCAGCTGCGTTCTCCTGTCACTCCGAGATGTCCGCGCACCCATATCCTCTCTTTTGCGGCAAAGTCTCCTATTGTGTATACGCCGAGCATATAGAGGCGTTTCGCCAGGCGGCGTCCGACTCCCCACAGATCTCTTACGGGCATTGTCGCCATAGTCTCTTCTATATCTTTGCGGTCAGAAAGAATCACGACGCGGCGGTCGCTTTTCTTTCCGGTCTCGGTGGCTATCTTGGCGAGTGTCTTGCTCGGGGCGAATCCTAATGTGACAGGTATGCGTTCCTCCTCAAGGCATGCGCGGACGATCTCCGCGCCGATAGCCGGAAGTTCGGAATCGGGGATGCCGTCCATCAGGAGAAAGGCCTCGTCGATCGAATAGTCAAGCGTGCGGGGGGCATAGCGCCGGAAGATGTCGTGTATGCGCAGGCTGATGTCGCGATAGAGCAGATGATTGCCCGACAGGGCTATGAGATCTCCGCGTCTGATCAGGTCGCGCAGTTCGAAAGCCGGTTGCCCCATGCGCACGCCGAGACGTTTGGCCTCGTTGCTCCGGGCGATGGCGCAGCCGTCATTGTTGCTGAGCACGACTACCGGACGCCCCTCCAGCGAGGGATCGAGAGTGCGCTCGCAGCTCACAAAGAAATTATTGCAGTCGGCCAGTCCTGTCATTTCTGTCTGAGTGTTATGAATCCGTCGGTGAGGTCTATGTATCCTTCTCCGGCAAGATAACTCAGCGCCTCCGACATGGCGCCGCGGTGCCCTTTGAGGTCATGGTCGAGAATGCGGAAGTCCACACCCTCGGGGTGTCGGCCCATATAGTCGAGAATGCGGGTGATTGTGGTGGCGGGATCATCGGCCGGACTTCTGCGGCGTTGCCTGCATGTGTCGCAGCGTCCGCAGCCTCGGTCGCGGTGTTCGCCGAAATATTCCAGCATCCGGTTTTCGCGGCATATGCCGGGGTTGAAGGCATAGTCTATCATAGCCTCCACGCGTCGCTTCATTATCTCTCTGCGGTCTTCATATATACGCTTCCCGATCTCAAGATATCGCGGTTCCTCGCGNNCGCGTGAGGTGGGAAGGTACATGAGGGGCATACGGTTTCGGGGTACGTAACTCAGCACTTTGGCGCGTCCCAGTTCGAGCAGAGCCTCATATATGTCGCGTTCACCGAGGTTGAGCGAGCGGGCCAGAGTGGCTTCGTTGATCTGGACATAATCCGCGAAAAGCCCCGTATAGCCTCTCAGCAGGCGCGTAAGCGTCCGTTCCGCTGCGTCCGACAGTC
>DAAV01000122.1 GCA_001701295.1 Bacteroidales bacterium H10 | reverse complement strand
AGGCATACGTGCGCCACACCTCCGACTCTCTGATCCGGACGGTATTGGAATACTATGAAAAGCATCCCGGCTCGGAACAATATCCGGAGGCCCTCTACTACGGAGGCCGCGTCTACTCCGACCTCGGTGACTCACCGACCGCTCTCCGCTATTTCCAGCACGCACTCGACGCATTATCAGGGGAAACTAATCTGCTTTGAGAGCAACCGTATTAAGCCAGGCCGCACGTCTGATGAACAGGATGCGTATGTATGATCAGGCCCAGACATACCTAAAAGAGGTGATTGCCATAAACAGACAGTCCAGAGATACCACCTGTCTCGCCTATGATTATGAATTACGATTGCGATAACGTGTGCATAGGCACATACGGAGACGAGGCGGAGTTTTCGACGCGCTTTTCTCACTGACCGGTGAATACCGCATAAGCCTCAGCACTGCGGAAATCTCGTATATAGGATATGTGATACTTTAAAAATATGAATCAACCCAATTATAAGCCTTTAAAACCGACATCATGAGAAAACGAATGATCAGACTGTTGTCTTTGTTTGCAGCGGCGTTCGCGTTTGTAAGCTGCGACAGCGAACAGGGAATCAAGGCTATAACGGACAACAATACCGACAATCACATCTGGCCGATCAGGAGCTTGAAAATAAGTTTCCTGTCATATGTATAGGTATATCTGTAAAATACAGGACTATCGGCCATGCTTGGATAATAGATGGTGGTTATACCACGGGCACATTGGAATTTCCTGTGACGCCCGGTGATGAAAAGAAGGAAGTCTACAGATCGTATTATCACTGCGTGTGGGGTGAATGCGGTTTGTACAATGGGTACTATCTATATTCTGGCACTCTTGGCGGGAAGGTTGAAACCGGTGATTCAGGCTATCTTATACCTGCTGAAGAATATAAAGATTTACGAATATGTTATGGATACAGTCCTGACAGACAGTAAATATCATCAAGAGACTGTGAATATTTTGCCGTCATTTTAAGCGAATTTGTCCTCAAGTGACAAAAATAAAACATGGGCCTATGCAGTCTTCCGGCAGATATTTCATCTATAGTGTGAATCTCTAAACAACAATAAATATCAACAATAAAAACCGAATGTGTTATGAAAATCAAAAGTTATCTCGCGATTATCGCCTGCGCGGCGGTATCGATGTCGTTCACATCGTGCGACAAGGATGAAGAGGGCGCCAGGACAGCCTTAGAACCTACCCCGATAGTGCTTCCCGAAGGGACACGCGCGATCACCGAAAGCGGCAACGACTTCTCGTTCCGGCTGTTCAGGGAGATCGCCTCGTCGACCGATGACAATACGGCCATATCGCCGCTCAATGTCATGAATACTCTCGCGATGCTCGCCAACGGCGACAACGGAGAGTCCCGCGACGAGATACTGCGCGTTCTCGGCCGCGGCACCGGAGAATCGGAGCTGCACGGTCTGACGGCCTACTGCAACTCGCTGCTCACCCAGCTTCCCGAAGCCGACCGCACGACGGAGCTACGGTTCGCCAACTCATTCTGGTATTCTCCGGGCATCACTCTCAACGGAGCTTTCACGGACATCCTTTCCGAACAGTTCTCGGCAGACCTGATAAATAAGTCAGTGGGCGGAACGGAAGGAATGGGCCTGGTAAATGAATGGGTAAGATCAAAGACCCTTGGAGTTATAGATGAGCTTCTCAAAAAGCCATTGGAGGAGAATACAAGATCGGCGTTGCTCGACGCAGTCTATTTCAAAGGTATGTGGAAAGATAAGTTCGACAAATCCCTGACATCGGACGCCATTTTCCACAACTCCGACGGCAGTGAGACGGAAGCGCGGTTCATGTTCCGCGAAGGAGAATATCTTTATACCGCGCTGGACAACATGAGGGCGATAAGACTGCCTTACGGCAACGGCAACTTCCGAATGACGGTCATTCTTCCCGAGGGAGAAAACAGCATAGAGGATCTTGTCTCCACGCTCGGCGCCGAGACTCTGGCCGATCTGGACAGGGAGGCGCATTTTGTCAAGGGCAAGCTTTATCTTCCTAAATTCGAGTGCGGATACAATGAGGATGTTCAGGACTATCTGAAGAATCTGGGAGTGGGGCGTCTGTTTGCCTCCGGTCTGAATTCAGTCTACCCGCCGGTAATAGAGCCTTTCGTAGCCGGATTGTTCCGTCATGCCGTGACCGTCAGGGTTGACGAGGAGGGCAGCGAAGCGGCGGCTGCAACTCTGGTTCCGGATGCTATAATTGGAGTTGTATACCCTGTCGGCGAGATGCGTGTGGACCGTCCGTTCATCTTCATGATTTCGGAAACAACGACCGGCGCGATACTGTTTATCGGACAGATCACGCATCTTTAATGTTACACTCCGAAAGCGGCAAGAAGTTCACGGCTAAATGATGCGATATTATACTTGAAAAATTACACGTGATTCAGGACGCGCAAGCGGCGGCAGNNCGGATAAAGAGGGGTAATGGTTGCGGAGAGCAATCGGTCTGCCGCCGCTGACGCGGCCTGTGTTAATTGTAACTTGTGTTAAAAAAGTGATAATAGTGTTATGATTATTAATCCGATAGATAAGCGAGATTGACGGGGTAGTTTGTTAGGGTAACACTTGTTATCATTGGATTAACACTTGTTATTCAACGCCTTGGAAAGGCGCTGCTCCGACTGACGCTCCGGCTGACTCCGGCTGGAGGGGCCGAGGGTCGAGGGGGTCAGAGGAGGTGGGTTTTGATGTGGTAGCGGGGGCGGTGTTTGGTCTCGATGTAGACTTTGCCGACGTAGAGGCCGACAAGGCCGATGGCCACAAGGATAAAACCTCCGACAAGCCATATTGACAGCATAAGCGACGACCAGCCGTGGACGGCCGTACCGTTCAGAAGCGAGACTATAACGTAGATACCTATGGCGATGGCTATCAGTATGAATATGCCTCCCATCGCGAGGATGCCGTAGATCGGCGTCACCGAGAACGATGTTATGCCGTCGAAAGCAAGAGTCAGCATCTTCTTCAGAGTGTACTTCGTAGTGCCGGCCTCACGTTCGGCACGCACCTCCTCGACAACAGACGACGGAAAACCGATCATGGGAATTATGCCGCGCAGGTAAAGATTGCGCTCTTCATAACGGGCAAGTTCAAGAATAACCCGGCGTGTCATGAACCGGAAGTCGGCATGATTGTATATAGTCTTGAGACCGAGACGCGCCTGCAGCTTATAGAAAGATTCGGCAGTGAAGCGCTTCATGAAAGAATCTGATTCACGCGATGAGCGTACGCCGTAGACGACATCGGATCCGGCATAATAGTCATCGATCATCTCCGGGATGCACTCGAGAGGATCCTGAAGGTCAACGTCGATGGTGATGACGGCATCGGCAAGTTCCGGCTCGTCGACAGCCGTGAGCATGCCGGCCATAATGGCGTTCTGATGACCCACATTGCGCGAGAGATCAAGGCCGTGGCACATCGGATTCTCATCGTGAAGACGAGAAATTATGCTCCATGTCCTGTCGCGGCTGCCGTCGTTGACAAACAGCAGGAAACTGCCGGGGGCTATCTTTCCTGCATCGACAAGGCTATCTATCAGCGCCATGAGCCGCGGGGCCGAAATGGGAAGCATGTCCTCCTCATTATAGCAAGGGGCGACAATGGCGAGTTTGATCGGTTTCATAGTCATGATTTTAAAAGCTACCAGGGAGAGAGAAGCATGTCTCGGGACTACAAAGATAACTTCTCTTGATTAAAAACGCAAACCCGAGAGACAAAAAAGAGGACAAAAAGGAGGTGGGAACAAGGATGTATTTGTATAATAAAAAAATTTTTGGTAATTTTGCAAACTCATTGTAGCCTGTTGCGAGACAGTCTGAAGGCTAAGGAAGGCTTTCGGCAGATGTCGGCGTGACAGGTATGATAACGCACGAAGCGGAAGAAGCCTCTGTAGTTCAACGGATAGAANNAGGGGTTCGATTCCCCTCGGAGGTACAAAAAACGCTCCGGCAGTGCCGGAGCCAAAACGAGAGACATTGGGAAATTTAAAAGAATTTGACGTAGACCTGGCCTCGATGGAAGATGGCCACTACGAGAAAGACTTCAGGATCGGCAGGTCGTTTTTCGAAGAAATGGAAAACGACAGTGTGCTTGGTGCGGATGTCGATGTCATGCTTGATATCGACAAGCGTCACGGCAGCTACCTCCTGCAGTTTCATTGCGAGNNCTCGACCCGGTCGACCATCAGGTCGATACGGATTATGACGTCACAGTCAGATATGGAGAGGAATATGACGACAGCAAAGACAATCTGCTGATCATACCCTATAACGAGACCGTTCTGAACGTGGCGTCGCTCATATATGACACACTGTTACTGACCATACCGTTGCGCTGCGTGCATCCCGAAGGGGCGTGCAACAGCGAGATGTCCGAGACTCTGCGGCAGCATCAGGCGCCCGGCGAGGAGGATGAGGCCGACGGGGAGTCAGACAGCGACATAGAATAAAACAATAACTTAAAAAATAAGAAACAATGGCACATCCTAAACGCAGACAATCGCACACCCGGACCGCGAAACGCCGCACACATGACAAGGCGCTCATCCCGACAATCGCCCTCTGCCCCAACTGCGGCGCATGGCACGTGTACCACACAGTATGTGGAGAGTGCGGCTACTACCGTGGCAAGCAGGTAATCGAGAAATAAATTAACAGACAAGCGGGCGAGGATGTCCGCGGAGAAAACCAAACAATATGCCTAACGCCAAGATAAGCGGAATCGCGTCATATGTTCCCGACGACATCCTGGACAACGAGATGTTGTCCAAGATGGTAGACACAAACGACGAGTGGATCACGACGCGTGTCGGAATCAAGGAACGCCGCATCCTGAAAGATCCGAGCAAAGGATCGAGCTTCATGGGGGCACAGGCGGTGGAGAAGCTTCTCGCCGAGACCAACACTCCCAAAGAAAGCATCGATCTTCTGATCTGTGCGACGTCAAACCCCGACTACCGTTTCCCGTCGACAGCGTCGATCATAGCACATCAGGTGGGTCTTGAAAAGGCCTATGCCTACGACATACAGGCAGCCTGTGCGGGATTTATAGTCACCATGCAGGATGCACGGGCCTATATACAGTCAGGACTGTACAAACACATCGTTGTCGTGGCCGCCGAAAAGATGTCGAGCATGACCGACTACGAAGACAGGGCGACATGCCCGCTGTTCGGCGACGCAGCGGCAGCAGTGCTTGTCGAACCGTCAGAGGAAAATGTCGGAGTGATCGACGGGGAATTCCATGTAGACGGCAGCGGTCTGAGCAATCTTCTGATGAAAGCTGGAGGATCGGCTCTTCCGGCAAGCCATGCCACAGTCGATGCCCGCGAACATTTCATCTATCAGGAAGGACGCGTGGTCTACAAGAACGCCGTCCGTGACATGCTCACTTCATCGCAGTCAGTGATGGAGCGCAATAACCTGAGTGTAGAGGATATAGACTGGTTTGTGCCTCATCAGGCCAACCTCCGCATCATCGAGGCCGTAGGTGGAAGAATAAAGATACCCGAGGAGAAAACACTTGTCAACATACAGCATTACNNCCTCGGCTGCTTCTATTCCATTGTGTCTCGACGAATACAAAAACAAACTGAAGAAAGGAGACAAAATCGTGATGACGGCTTTCGGAGCAGGATTCACATGGGGCGCGATGTACCTGATCTGGGCTATCGATCCCAAATGACAATACGGGGACGCCGGCGTCCTTCTTCAGCAAATCACACAAAAGGGCATCAGAAACCATTCCGATGCCCTTTTATACTAAGCAGCTACGTCTGACTGTCACATCGGCGTTGAACAAAGATGGGTGCAAACGGGTTGAAATAATGATACCCGCAAGCGGGAAAACGCATTATTAAAACTCCTAAAACCAAAATTATGAAAGAGACTGATAATATCGTTGAAGAGGGCCTCGCCACAGGAGACCTCAGTAACGACCAGACAGGACATACATACAATCCCGAACTGCCAGCCGATAAAGTCAAAGAGGGCCATAAAGCAGGCTTTGTGAACATAGTGGGCAACCCCAATGTCGGGAAATCCACTCTTATGAACGACCTGGTGGGCGAGCGGATCTCGATCATCACCCAGAAAGCCCAGACGACACGCCACCGCATAATGGGCATCGTCAACACTCCGGACTATCAGATCGTATATTCCGACACCCCGGGAGTTCTGAAGCCGAAGTACAAACTTCAGGAATCGATGCTCGAATTCTCGGAAGGCGCGCTGACAGACGCCGATATCCTGATCTACGTGACCGACGTGATCGAGGACACGGAGAAGAACAAGGAATTTCTTGATCGTGTGGCAAAAGAGAGCATTCCTGTACTTGTCGTCATAAACAAGATCGATCTTCTCAAGAATCAGGAGGCACTCAACGATATAGTAGCCAAGTGGCATGAACGTCTGCCGAAAGCGGAGATCTTCCCGACAAGCGCGCTCGAACATTTCAATGTCAACAATCTCAAGACAAGAATAGTGGAACTGCTGCCCGTATCGGCACCTTTCTTCGGCAAAGACGCCCTGACCGACAAGCCCGCACGTTTCTTCGTGACCGAGATCATAAGAGAGAAACTCCTGCTGATGTATGACAAGGAGATACCCTACAGTACGGAAGTCATCGTAGAGAAGTTTGACGAAAAGGAGAACGCAATCCATATCATGGCGGTGATCTATGTGGAACGAGACTCGCAGAAAGGTATCATCATCGGCAAAGGGGGAGAGAAAATAAAGAAAGTCGGCATATCGGCGCGCGCGGACATCGAGAAATTTTTCGGAAAGAAAGTATATCTTGAGCTGTTTGTAAAAGTCGAGAAAGACTGGCGTAACCGAGACAACAAACTCCGCGAGTTCGGATATAAGGAATAACCAATGAGCAAGTTAATAGCAATAGTAGGGCGGCCGAATGTCGGGAAATCGACACTCTTCAACCGCTTGACGCAGACAAGAAGCGCGATTGTCGACAACACGGCCGGCACCACGCGCGACCGCCAGTACGGCAAAGTCGACTGGAACGGTCAGGAATTCTCAATCGTCGATACGGGCGGGTGGGTAGTCAACTCGGACGACGTATTCGAGGAAGAGATCAACAAACAGGTAGAGATCGCCATCGAAGAGGCCGACGTGATTCTCTTTGTGGTCGATTCTACAACCGGCGTGACCGATCTTGACGACAAAGTGGCACAGATACTCAGGCGGTCTAAAAAGCCGGTAATCGTAGTGGCCAACAAAGAAGATGTCGGCGACGCACGTTTCAATGCCGCCGAATTCTATTCGTTCGGGCTGGGCGATCCCATAGAAGTGTCGTCAGCCAACGGATCCGGCACCGGCGATCTTCTTGACGAGATAGTCAAGGACATGCCCGAGAAGGAAGAAGAGGAGGAAACGGAAGAGAATGTCGCCAAATTCGCGATAGTAGGACGTCCGAACGCCGGAAAATCCTCACTGATCAACGCCTTTATCGGCGAAGAACGGCATATCGTGACCGACATAGCCGGCACCACCCGCGACTCCATCTATCACCGATACAATAAATTCGGATTTGATTTCTATCTTGTAGACACCGCAGGTATCCGCAAGAAGCAGAAAGTGAACGAGGATATAGAATATTACTCTGTCATACGCTCCATAAGGGCCATAGAGGCTTCCGACGTATGTATCCTGATGATTGACGCCACAAGAGGCATAGAGGGGCAGGACGCCAATATTTTCGGCCTTATACAGCGCAACAGAAAAGGCCTCGTGGTCTGTGTGAATAAATGGGACCTCGTAGAGGACAAATCGGTGACAGCCCAGAAGAGATACGAAGACGCGATACGCAACAAGTTCGCGCCATTTACCGACTTCCCCATAATCTTCACCTCGGCACTGACCAAGCAGCGTATCTTCAAGGTGCTCGAGACTGCTATCGAGGTCTACAACAACCGCCGCCGCGTGATACCGACCTCGCAACTCAACACCTACATGCTTGAGCAGATAGCCATCACGCCGCCGCCGAGCAACAAGGGCAAATTCGTGAAGATAAAGTATGTGACCATGCTCAAGGACGCGATCATTC
>DAAV01000162.1 GCA_001701295.1 Bacteroidales bacterium H10 | reverse complement strand
GGCTGAATCATCCGGATTTACAAGACGGGTAGAAACCTCTACACCGAACTTCAGACCTATTCTGACACTCGAAAATGAAGCTTTATTTAATCCTCTTGGCGAAAATGATAGAATTCCTGTCATGCCGGGAGTACTGTCACTTTCAAAATGCGCGCCATCTAAAGAGGTTGTGACCGATATACCTGTGCTCTACGGTTGTGTGATAGCTTCAAGACCTAATGCTGATGGTGTGAAACATCCTGTGGCCATGTATTCGTTCAGTAATGATGTTTTCACTCAGAAAAACAGCGGGACAAAGGCCACTCAGGCTCAAGGGTCGGGAGCGAGAGTCGGTGACAATTATTATGCGTTGCGACGCACGGGAACAGGTAAAATGTACGTGGATCGTTTTAATGCCAAAACGTGGAGCCGTGCTGCAGCCACTTCTGTCTCCAATGTGGGTCTTATGGCTTCGGATGTGGCTTACGATCCTACTTCCGATATAGTCTATGGCTGCTTCTACAATTCTCAGGGCAACGGATATGTATTTGGTAAAGTGGATTACGCTACCAGAGTACGCACTGAAATAAAGTCTCTTGACATGCAGTGGAACGCTGTCATGGCTGATGCCGACGGCCAGATATATGCGATCGACATGAACGGCGATCTACTTAAGGTCGACAAGACATCTGGAAATTTCACGGTTATAGGCAATACAGGTGTTGTACCGGCCTATCAGACATCAGCTACAATTGATCTTTCCACAGGCCGTTGTTTCTGGGTGGCGATGCCTGCAACGGCGGTCAGTTCACTCTATGAAGTGGATCTGACAACGGCTGTGGCGACTAAGTTGTATGATTTTACATGCAACGACGAGATTACCGGTATGTTTGCCGAACCTGTCGCTACTCCTGCTGAGGCTCCTGCTGCTGTAGAAAATCTTACAGCGGATTTTACTGATAATTCATTGTCCGGTTCGGTCTCCTTTACTGCTCCTTCCGTGACTTGCGGCGGTGAGAGTGGTAGTGGCACACTCACTTATAAATTATGGTCTAACGGTGTGTTGAGGGCCACGGCTTCATGCTCGTATGGCGAAGAGATAAGCATTCCGCTCACCATGGATAAAGGCGACAAGTATTATATAGTCGCTGCTGTTTCAAATGAAGCTGGACGAAGTCCGATATCGCGCGTTGCCACATTCATAGGTAATGATACGCCCAAAGCTCCAGCTCCTGTGGTGACGCGTGAGGATGATGAGTTTGTCATATCTTGGGAAAAGGTTCAGGCCTCGGTCAATGGAGGCTATATCAATCCCGATCAGTTGACTTATACTGTGCGTAGATATCCGGATGATGTGGAGATCGCGTCCGGCATTTCTGAAACAACCATACGTGATCTTGTGCCTGAAGTCTACGGACAGATGATCCCTTATAAATATTCCGTGTCAGCTACTTTCGAGGGAAATACAGGCGCGGCTGGAACTTCAGACTATTATCCTCTCGGAACAATTGTGCCACCATATATAGAAGGCTTCGATGATGCGGAAAGTATCAATAATTTTATTATAATTGATTCCAACGGTGATAATGTGAAATGGATATACAGTCCGAGTATGAGTTCCGCCTATATTACAAATTCAAGCAAGAATCATGACGACTGGCTTATGACTGCAGGTATGTATCTGACTGCAGGTAAGGAATACACGTTCTCATACGAGGCAATGGCTTCATTCAGCCCCGAACGCATAGAAGTCAAAATAGGCAACGTAGCCACTCCGGAGGCCATGACCAAAACTCTTGTTGAACCCGTTGTGCTGGAAGGGAACTTTACACTTGAGGCAAATCCCATAAAATTCACTGTTGACGAGTCCGGAGTCTATCATATCGGATTCCATGCCATAAGTGATGCCGACAGTTTTTATCTTTATGTAGATAATATATCGGTCAACTGTGACGGGGGACCAGCTGCAGATGCTGTTGATCCGCCTTATATCCAGACCTTTGACAAATCTTCTGTTCTTTCGGCATTTACTGTGATCGATGCCAATGGCGACGGACGTATATGGAATATAGACAGAGGAGAGGCAAGAGTAGGTTATGGTGATGGCTGTCCTATGGATGATTGGCTGATAACTCCTCCAGTCAATCTCAAGAAAGGTGCACGTTACAACATTCGCCTTGATGCTCGTTGTGCTAACGAAGGTCCTATTGAAAAATTTGAGATCAGACTGGGCACTGCCAATACAATAGAGGCGATGCAGACGGAGATCATGCCTGAGACTTCCGTTATGTCAGTCGAGTCTGCGAAATATGAACAATTCATAACTGTGCCCGAAGATAATGCTTATTTCATAGGAATACACGGTTGTTCTGATCCCGGATCAAACATGCTTTATATCGATAATCTCGAAGTAGCCGCTCCTGTCTTCGACAATGCTCCCGGCCAAGCTACAGATGGTCATGCGGAAGGTGCGGAATTCGGTGAACTGTCTGCGGTAGTGACATTCAAGGCTCCATCGGTAAATGTGGTGGGTGAGGCTTTGGAATCTTTGACGGAAGTTGTGGTTAAACGCGATGGTTCAGTTGTGGCTACATTTGAGAATCCTTCTCCAGGTGCGCAATTGTCTTTTACTGACAATGTATCTGAAATGGGTGATTATATCTGGACTGTAATCGGCTATAATGAACTTGGAGCGGGTGTGCCGTATGAAATCACAGGTTATGTAGGTGTGGGAATACCGGTGGCACCGACAGATGTGAAGTTTACAGAAGAGGGAAATACAGGCAAGATTACTCTTACCTGGACAGCACCGACCAAGGATGAATTAGGTCATTCGTTGAATCCTGATGCTCTTTCTTATATGATAGTGGAACTTATTAACGGACAGCAGCTTCTTCTTGCCAAGAACATCAGAACTACTTCCTATACGCTTCAGGCTACAGGTTCCAGAATGCAGGCGTTCAAGACCTATGGAGTGTTTCCCGTTACGGAAGCCGGTACAGGACGCGGCACTCCGAGTGATTCTCGTCCTGTGGGTACTCCCGATCCTGCCCCATGGTATGAGTCTGCACCCGGAGGAGTGCTTTCAAAACTGTTAGGGACTGCTTTGCTCCAGCCTGATGCCCAGTGGCAGCTTGCAAATGACGGAACGTTGGGAATGAACTCTTTCGATGNNCAATGGTTTCTTCATGATGCAGGGTAACAATACAGATGCGGCTGCCGGAATAATCACAGGCAAAATCGATCTCTCGAATATGACACAGCCGGCCCTTTCATTCTATACCTACAATATTCAGGGGGATTATCCTGATGTCAATATGTTTGTTATAGACGTTGCGGCAGATGGTGGAGATTATCACAACATTGCCACTTATACCATTGACCGTATTTGTCCTGGGTACGGATGGAATCTTGTACGTGCCGATTTGTCTCAATATGCAGGAAAAACGGTAGTAATCAGAATTGCAGGTGTGACAAAGGGATATATCTATACATTTATCGATGCGCTCTCTGTTGATGAGGCCGCGCCCATAGACATGGAAGCTGCGGGCATATATGCTCCTCGTGAAATAAAATCTGGGGTTGAATTTCCAGTAAATGTCAAAGTACGTAATATAGGTGTCAATCCGGTAGACACCTATGAAGTATCTCTTTATATCAATGATGAAAAGGTAGCATCCGAGATTCGGGAATGTATAGATCCCATGCAGATCGATGAATTAAGTTTCAATTATATGTTCAAATCAATTGACAGTACAGGTCCCCATGATCTGCATGCGGTGGTAAATGCGAATTCCGATGCCGTTATGGAAAACAATGAGACGGCTGTTGTCATAATAGAACATAAGGAAAGTGGACTTCCTGAAATAACTGGCCTCTCGGCGGCATTTGACAGTCAGGAAGATGAAATTTCTCTTTCTTGGAATGCTCCGGTATGGGATGAGACAGGAAATACCTTTGAAAGTTTTGAGAATGCGGAAGCTTTTGCAATAGACGAATATGAAGACTGGACTTTTATCGATCAGGACAAATCCAATACTTACGGCTTTGAAGGCATAGGCATTCCGAACGCCAATACGCCTAAGGCGTACATTATCTTCGATTCTGCTTATGAATCATTTGACAATGATGAGTTCAAGGCCCATTCGGGAAGTAAATATCTTGCATCGATGGGTGCTGTGTCCGGTCTGAACGATGACTGGGCGATATCGCCTGAACTTTCCGGAGAGACTCAGACCGTATCGTTCTTTGCAAGGACATTTACTGACAGATATGGTCTTGAGTCTTTCGAATTTCTTATATCTTCTGCCGGTAAGGAAATAGAGGATTTCGTAAAGATCGGAGAATGTACTGGTGTGCCTTTGGAATGGACTGAATATGGTTTTGAAATTCCTGAAGGCACCAGATATTTTGCTATTCGATGCACCTCAGCCGACAGATTCATAATGTTTGTCGATGATGTGACATTCCGTTCGGCACTTGATAAGTACGGTCCCGAATTAAGAGGATTTCATGTTTATCGCGAAGGATCTTCTCTGACTGAAAGTGCTGTGACTGAAACTGCGTATGCTGACTGTGATATTCAGTGGGAAGAGGGTAAGACTGTTGAGTATGCAGTGTCAGCCGTATTTGCTCAAGGCGAATCAAGGGCGTCTCGTATTCTTGTCACTACATCCGGTGTCGGTGATATTGTATTAGACAATCTTATTGTCTACGCCGCAAAAGATGCCATAGTGATTGAAGGAGCCGAAGGAATGTCTGTGTCAGTGGCTTCTGTCGATGCCAGAACTATATTCAATGGTAAAGCCGAAAATATCCTGCGTATCAGTGTGGAGCCAGGTGTATATGCCGTCAAGGTCGGCAAATTTGCAGCCCGTATCAAGGTCGACTGATTTTGAATTAATCAATATGGGAGGAATGAAAATACGCTTATAACTGTCTCCTATAGCAGGGAGACCATAAAAAGATAGCCGTCCGGATAAAGGGCGGCTATTATTGCATGATCCTTACGTAGGCATTGAAAGACAAAGCTGTTTTGTTTCCCTTAGGCACACTATGTGCCTAAGTATGTGAAAAGCTGCCTGTATAAGTTCCACTTTGTCCATAATTAATTTTTATGGCAAAATTAGAACTTATACAGGCAGTTTTCAATATGCTATCGCGGTATGTTGTATAATCAGGACAGTCTTGTTTTTATTGTGTATGGCCTGTATCAGAGCATCGAAAGGTTGTAATTTGCGAATTCGAGGTCATTCTGCGCGCGATTCAACAGATTCTTGTCAAGTTTCACAGCCTGACGGAGATTGTTGATCACCATGTTCTGGTTGTTGGTGCGTGCGCCGAGGACAGCCGACAGATAATATGTTGTCGCATCGGGAACTTTTATCGCGCCGAGTATATCTCTTGCCTCGGTGTAATTCTTGTTGAGAATCTGGGCGAGAGCCGCGTTGTTGGTCTTCTGGTCGCCGAAAGTACGGATCGCTTTCTGGAGATCGCCCTGTGCGAGATAATATACGCCCATGGCATCAGCGGTCTCGGGAACGCCGGCTGCGGCGCCGAACTGTTCATTGGCCTTTGAATAGTCGTGATTGAGCATAGAGATCAGACCGAGGTTCATCTCAGGTTCTTTGGCCGATGGATTGAGACGGTGTGCGTGTTCGAAGTTTGCCTGTGCGCCTTCGTAGTCTCCGGCCACATACTGGGTCATACCGAGGTTGTTGAACGTGCGGTAATCTTTCGAATTGAGTTCGGCGGCGGTATTGTAGACTTCCATCTTTTTCAGATTGTCATCGGTCAGAGTGGCGATATAGAGGATTTCCTCCTCGGTGAGCTGCTTGGGATCCTTGTTGAAGAGATCTACAAGTTCCTGATCGCTCTTGCCGAGAGTGTTGATAGTGGCCATCACGCGTGAGTAGCGGAGCTGAGGAAGGATCTGGTCGGCCAGCTCGTTGAATACTGACGAGAGATTGCGTATCTCGCGTTCGCGGTCCACAGGATCGGGATAAAGTTTGAGAACACTGATTATAAGATCCTTGTCCTGGATATTGCTTTTCTCTACCAGTTTCTCGAAACCTTCCCAGTCTTCGGGAGTGAAAGAGGCTGTAAGCTCGCCGAACTCCGTGATCTTGTCTTTCTTAAGCTGGTTTTCCATCAGCTTGGTGGTGTTGGCCTCACGTTTTTCTGCCAGAGACGTGTTGAATTCCAGAGAACCTTCGGGAGAAGCATAAGAATTGATTGTTATTCCGGCGATCTCCTGGTTGGGAGCCTGATTGGCTTCCATGAGCTTCTTATTGAGATCTATATAGTCGGTCTTGTCAGTCTGGCTTGCGCGGATATTTGCCTGATTGATCAGAAAGTGGATATCAGCTGTATATTTATCTGTGATCACCTTTTGGAAGTTGTCTTTTGCTACTGCCGGACGCACCGTTTTAGCTGAGGCAAGAGTCGATGTGGCCAGCACGCCTTCCCCCACCTTGACGCGAGGAAGGGTATATATCTTGCCGTTCTGGTCCACCGAGAAATCAAGGAAGAGATCACTCTTTGCCATTTCTGGCTGATACTGTATGGAGAAAGGAATGTTTACCATACCTCCGTTTGAATATCCCACTACCTGGCCGTTGGCTCTTACATCCTCGCCCTGGAAGATTACAGGTTGGGCGGATACTTCTCCGGTCGTTCCGAATCCGGTAGACCACTGTATTACGGGAGTTGCGGTGACCTTGGCATTTTTTACCATAAATTTAGGAGGCAGAGTGCCTTTCACTGTACCGGGTACCATTTCCCCGACAGTTTCAAGAGGAGTCGGGACAGTAGAGAAATAATCACTCTTGAACTGGCCGAGTTTTTTGGAGCAGCCTGTCATGCCGAGCACTAAGGCGCCCATAGCCAGATAAAACACTTTCTTGTTCATGACATTATATTTTATAATAGTTTTCGATTTGTCATTCCGATGGCATTATATACATTATATAAAGGTGTCGTTTGGCATGTTGCGGCGATCTTTCAGCAGGTGAAAGGCAACATGTGTTCAGACACTGTCAGCCATACGGATTTTCAATTTCCAAAGATAGTAAAAAAGTGATATAAAGAGAAGAAACCCTGATAAAAAAGCGTTAAAAACACGAAAATATACCGATAAATCCAAAAAAAAGAGAGAAATATTTGGAAAAGCCGAAAAAACGCATTAACTTTGCACTCGCAAACGGGAGGAATACCAACGTCCTCACGTGGAAATGACTCCGTGGCTCAGTTGGTAGAGCAAATGACTCTTAATCATTGGGTCGTGGGTTCGAGCCCCACCGGGGTCACAAAGCCAATCGGCAAAATCAAGCAAATCGCTGAAACTAAGACAGTTTCAGCGATTTTTGTAATATCCCTATCCGGCAGAATAACGCCCCATTGTAAGGGTCAAGGCGAAATTCCGGTACATACTGGGACACTTTTGATGATTTTCAGCTATATTCTCTGACAAAAATCAAAGGGAATATAGCCATGGCAAAACAACCTGTAATGATGGTGATGCAGAAAGGGCTGAAGCGTCAGTGGAGCTTCTCGGGGCTGGCCACTATGGTACGAATCACCCTTATGTATTACGTTGACTTCAACAGCCTGTTCAACAACCCTGAAAAAGAGTGGGAAATCATTCTTTCGGAAGCCACCGGAGCGCCTCCCGAACCATCGCATTTTGACTGAGGGGCTTGAAAAATGAAAAAGCAGACTCGAACACCGTAAATTTAGCGTTCGAGCCATACTTTATTGCTATATTCGAGTTTTATCGGACAGCAATTTTTAATAATATGATTTTGCTTCCTGAATCTGTCAGATGATGTATCAGTGATTTACTTTGACTTTGAACGATTTCTTAGCACCGTCGGCAGCTACTGTCAGAATGTATAGACCATCCGAAAGATCTGTTACATTCATGGTGTTGCTCTGAGCGGTAAAGACATTGCTCTTGACGAGGTGTCCCTGCATATCATAGAGATTGCAAAGTGTGCGCACATTATCGTAAACCAGGTCGATATGAAGCTCATCGGCAACAGGATTAGGATAGATAGCAGCTTTTGTCTGACGAATAGCATCTACGCCTGAATTCTCACCAATAAGGTCAATTACAAATGCATGACCATCGAGATTGTCATCCAGGCCGAAGCCTGTGATATAACGTCCGTTGGGTGAACAGTTATAGATAATTGCAACGCCATATTCAAGCTCGATACCAAGTTCACTGCAATAAGAGCTGATGTTACGCATTCCCTCCTCTTCGGTCCATATCCAGGTAGGACCAACAGCCATAGTACCATCGGCGTTCAACCCATTTACGCGGTCGCC
The DNA here is from genome assembly GCA_001701295.1 of Bacteroidales bacterium H10. Lineage (GTDB taxonomy): Bacteria > Bacteroidota > Bacteroidia > Bacteroidales > Muribaculaceae > Lepagella. The sequence continues at coordinate 10,020 of DAAV01000162.1, read as the reverse complement.
GCCAAGATCTATCAGGCCCTTCTCTTCGCTGTAGATCCAGGCACCGGTAGCAAAGTGTTCGCCGCCGTATCCGCCTATAACCCGACCATCGGCGGAGACAGCATTACACTGACCGAGCGCCACCTTCTTAAGATTCTCGTATGTGGCCTGCACGTTGCCTTCTCCAAATTTTATGTCGACATCGTCAATGGTCATATTCGGGTCTTTAAACATCATGCTCTGTTTGTAAGAACCGTTAGCCTGACGGCGCCATACGCTGGCATACCAGGGGCCGATGCAAGACTGCCATCCTACGAGCACGCTACCATCGTAGTTGCATCGGCGGGGCTGCGCGTTCTCACCCTTATCGGCCCACAGCTTGTCAAGTACCTGAAGCTCTCCATCTACCCATGCTGCCGGGAAATAACCGAGTGCATATTCATCACTGCCATCTACCTTATAGATACAGTCGCCTACTACAGTGTTACCGTCGCCGGAGATATCCCAGGGGTCTGAAACAACTACACGTTCACTTGGGAAGAAATATCCTGATGTCGCAAGAGGAGTCCATGTTTCATCTTTTACATTATAGACAGAGGCCCCGTAGCCTTCTATAGATGTCTCTGAAGATGTATAATACATTGTGCCGTCGTCAGCTGCTATAGTTATTCCGCCATTGCAGACCATTAAGGAGTTGAAGTGAGTTGTTCCTTCAAGCGATTCACCGATCTGACTCCAGCTTTCGCCATAATCCGGAGATGTCAGGGCTACCCCACTCTTTCCAGATATATATGCCTTGCCATCCTCAAATGCCAGGCCTGTCCATTCTGTAGATGCAAATTCTTGCGGAAGTTCTGAAGATTTCCAAGTCTTACCGCCATCGGTAGTAACTATCACATAACCCGGGCCTACTGCCATACCATTATCAGCGTCCCCGAATGCTATGCTTGTGAAGGCAACGCCATCTTTGGGAATATTGATGATGTCTGTATCAGCTGCATTGAGAAGCACTGTCCAGATTTTACCGTGATCTTCTGATTTCTGAATATATCCATTGGCCGTAACCAGATAATATGTATCCCCGAAGTGGCAGATGTCACTGGGAATACCCATAACATCGTTGCTCTCGTCCCATGTTTCGCAGCTGTCTTCAGTGTACCAGACTGCTCCTGTTCCATCTTCGAACTCACAACCGAACACGGCATACTTCGCTTCATTATTAGATACTTCATCAAGGCCATCTACTGTCCAGTATGTTTTTACGTTCTTCTCTACATAGGCCGGTTTCGGATCGAATTCAAACATAGAACCTCTTGTGCTTTTATAATAAGCTGTACCGTCGGTACCGGCAAAAAGGCCGAAATAGGGCCACATGCAGAGATCGTTAAGACCCGTATGCCAGCCTACCTGATTCCATTGGGAATCATTTACGAATTGATAATCTTCACGGGCGATCCATGTCTTGCCTCCGTCTAACGAACGCAGCAGGTATCCTTTTGTGTTATCGGCATTAGAACCTACTGCCCAGCATTCTCTAACTTCGGTATTTATTACTTCTGTAACAGCATTGAAATGAAAATCTTTGGCTACCTCATAAGAATTTTCTTCCCAATTAGCCGGCGGAAGCGGGAATGCAGCGTTATATGCCGGCGCCGAAATGAGCGAACCATCAAGGGAGAATGCCGCACAACCGCCGATGCCCTGGCCGGCTGAGATACCGCCTATCTCCTTTACCTCACCCGTACGGGGATTCCAAATATTAAAAGGAGTGTTCTGATCACCGGCAAAGACAGCCAAACCTTCATTAGTCACCGAAGTAGCGCTTGTCTTAGGCACTGACATGTACCATGCTCTTTCCTCAGCTTGCGCAGTCAGGATCATACCTGCTGCCATAGCGGAAAAAATTAGGATCGTCTTTTTCATAAGGGAAAATTTAAGAGAAATTAGTATTGGTGTTGATTCGTTTGTGATTTGAATCTGTCACAATATTACTCACAATATTTATATTGTCCAAATTGAAGATGTTCGGATTTATAAATCAGAATAAGTTAAGACGAAACAGGGCTTCGGATTTATGAATCCGAAGCCTGTAAAGTATTGTTATTTAGCTATTTGATGAAACTCAACCGCTAAATTCCTCAGAGTCTTCTATTTTTTNNGATAGATAGAGGGTGTAAGGCCGGTAATGCGGCGAAAAACTCCGGTAAAAGTGCTTGTGGATTTAAAGCCTACGCTCTCGCCGATTGCACGTATTGTAAGATGACCGTAATTCTCCTCGTCGGCAAGACGCATACAGGCTTTCTGAATACGGAACTCGTTGACGAAATTAGTGAAGTTCTTATTAAAGGTATGGTTGATTGCCTGCGAGACATATTTTCTGTTAGAGCCTACTATCTGAGTCAGGTAATCGAGGGTAAAATCAGGATTGCAATACTCCTCGGTCTCTTCCATCACTTTGCTGATGGCTTCCACGAGATCTTTCTGTGTCTCTTCATTGAGATTGCTGCTGACATAACGGCGTTCTTCGCCAGACTCATCGTCGGCCTGAACGGAGGATTTCTCAAGCAGCGCTATTTTTTCATGCGATTCGCGCAGCCGCTGCCGCAGAAGCTCGATATATGCCATCGAATTGCTGTTTACTTCGTAGAGGTCTGTATAACTTCGGTCAATGCGCTTCTTGTGCCGGTAGATCGTAATAAGGGCAAACGCAATAATAAGACAGACCACCACCGCGATAGCGATAGCAAAACTCTGGAGTGTGATGACATTTTCACTTTTCTTCTGCTCATTATGAAGATTTTCTATCTCTCGGTTAATCTTCTCCTGCTCATAGAGGAATTGCGTGTTCTTCGCAACATCAAAATCTCGTCGGTTGTAAATGGAATCTGTACCTTCTATATAACGCGACAGGTTGTTGTAAGCGCCCACATAGTCGCCGCGCATCTCCAGAATAGTCGCATAATCGCGATATGCCTCAGTCTGTAAATCAAAAAAATCCCCTTCGCGAGCCACAGATAAACATTGCTGAAGATATTTCATCACCGAGTCTGGCTTATCAGCATTCATATACGTCTTGTAAATCTTCTGATAAGTATGGCAAAGGTATTGCTTCCCGATATTATGTGAATTGCAGTAAGCTATACATTCTTGACCGATTTTTGCAGCTTCGTTATATTTCTTTTCGAAGATTAGAATCAGCATAAAGTTGAAACGTGACATAAAAAAGGCAGTCTCATTATTTTTATCACGTACTTCCTCTGAGAGTTTCAGATATTTGCGTGCCGATTTTGTATCACCCTGCAAGGTTGAGATACCGGTCATGTTAGTCAGGGCATTATACATATTAAGCGTGTCCCCGCTAAGGCGGGATAATTCATATCCCTTCTTATAGTAGTTCATACCCATCTCATAATCGCGAAACACATCATAGATTACACCCATATTATTGTAAAACCGACCCGTTTCCGGCTGGTTTTCGCATTTCTCATAAATTTTAAGACCTTTGGTGTAAAACTCGAGAGCCTTGGCGTAACTGTGATTGAGATAGTGAATTTTACCGACATTAAGATGCGCCTTTCCGCAAAGCTGCCGCTCGGAGTCGGTAAGATCTTCATCTCCTCTGTTTGCTGCCACCATGTAATATACCAAAGCCTCATCGGGTTTTTCAGCCTCCACAAGGCTGTCGCCCCCGTCCATAAGTTTTTCCATCTTAAGGCCGGAGGTTTTCCTGACAACCGGCGAATACTTATTATGTTTGCTATCTGTACAACATACAAGCACTACAAGAACAGTCACAATAATAACGAAAAAAATTGCCGTCATTAAGTGTTGCTGTATACCTGCTTTTGGGGACAATGAACTGCTCAATACTGACATAACCACCTGTTAATAGCTTCTACAAATTCAAAAGTTTTACAAATGTAGGCACATTTTACGAAAGTACAAAATCTTCTCAATTGTCCCGCAGGGCTGGCGCATGATTCTGAACTGAACCCAAAAAGTTGGACAAAACAGATTTCTTAAAATGTCCGACAAAGTAAAAAGAAAGTATGTCAAGCATGACCATGAAGAACGAGTCATGGCAATAAAGAAGGTGCTTGAAGATGGATGGTCAATCCGAGCAGCCGCCAGATTGATTAATGCCAATCACAGGCAGGTAAGTTTCTGGCTTTCCACATATGAAAAGTACGGGAATCTACGTCCGGTGCGAAAACATGGTTCCTACGCGGCTGATTTTAAGCGAAAGGTTGTTTCGGATATCATCCGAAATTCATTAACTTTACAGCAGGCAGCTCTGAAGTATGGACTTCCATGCACGTCAGCCGTTCGCACATGGAGGGAACGATATTATAAATATGGAGATGCGGACTAAAGTCAAAGGTCAGACCCCAAAAAGTTCCGGTCATACAAAGGGGACGTCGGGCGTATCGCGCCCAATATCATGAGAAGAGACTTCAGAGCGGAAGCCCCTAAACGTAAATGGGTGACACTGAATGACAGACATACAGAAAATGTTATCCGTAAGAAAATAGCCCTGCCCCACAATCATTTCCGAAAACTAATGTATGTAATACTTTCTCACCGATGACTGTGTCTGTAATTTCGTTAGAAACCGCTATGACAGCCTCGGTATAAGGCAATGTATGTGTCGGGGATGACCCCGGAATTTATGGAGGGATCGTAAGCGACACGTTCTTTGCCACCGTGGGCCGTAACAAACGGAGAGTGGCGCGGCGGCTCAAATTCCTTATCAAAGAGCAGGCGTTAAGAACACAGGCTGTCGATTAGAAGTCTTGTGTGTGCGACAGGCATGTAGCAATCTCACAAGGCGTATGAGGCAGTCGGTGTTCAGCCGGCTCCCATAGTCGGCTTGCGGTCGGAGGGTGTCAGTGAAGCCTGCTTCGCCGTCACCCTTTGACGGCAAAGCCGACGACAACACCGTGAGCCGCCACACCTCTCGAAGTTTTCGCAGTGCTTCCCTATTGAGATTTCTGTTCTCCTAATCTGATTATACGTTTGTTTGTATTCCGAAAATACTGTAAATTTGCAGTAAATTCGGAATGAATAATGGACAAGACAAGTTACATACAACGAAACTCATATCTTAATAAGCTGATTATAAGACGTGATAACGGAGAAGTCAAAATTATTACCGGCCCGCGCAGGTGCGGTAAATCGTGGCTATTAAACCCTATCTATAAAGATTACCTGTTGCAACAGGGGGTGGCAGCCGAAAATATCATCACATTGGATTTTGACAAGGATGATGACAAATATGATTTTGATATTCTTGATCCAAAAGCCGTCAAGGAGCATATCTATTCTCTTATAAATAATGATGAGGATAACTATTATGTCTTTCTTGACGAAATTCAGGAACTGGATAATTTTGAGCGACTTGTGAACGGCTTGAACAGTCACGAAAATATTGATGTATATGTAACGGGCAGTAACTCTCGTTTCTTGTCCAAAGACATACGCACCATATTCCGTGGTCGAGGCGATGAGATAAGGATATTTCCGTTGTCATTCAGGGAGTTCACTATGGCTATGGGTGGAGATGTGCGCGAGGCTTGGAAAATATATTCCACATTTGGCGGGATGCCCCGGCTTATCCACTATCAGGATAACGAGCAAAAAATAAACTATCTCCAGTCTTTATGGGATAAGACTTATATTGACGATGTTATAGAGCGTAACAAAGTGAAAAACGAACTTGCTCTGTCTCGTCTGGCAACTTCATTATGTAGCGCAATCGGCTCACTTACCAATCCATCACGGATTGCCAACACACTTGAATCCGTGCAAAAGATGAAAATTGACTCAAAGACCGTAGCGTCTTATATCGACTATCTTGAAAATTCTTTCCTGTTTGAAAGTGCCGAAAGATATGATGTCAAAGGACGACGCTACTATGAGACAAATAAAAAATATTACTGCATAGATGTCGGCTAGGNNAATGTCGGCTTGCGAAACGCGCGGTTAAACTTCAGACAACAGGAACCTACGCATATCATGGAAAATGTATTATATAACCATCTTCGCGTACTTGGTTACCTTGTAGATGTCGGAATTGTGGAATCCCGCGAGATGAAGGATGGTAAAACCTCATACTCTCAACGTGAAATAGACTTCGTCGCCAACAAGGGTAGTCAACGGTATTATATCCAGTCGGCATATTCAATTCCCACCGAAGAAAAACGTGAGCAGGAACTTGCTTCATTGCTGAAGATTTCCGATTCATTCAGGAAGATTGTTGTGGTAGGAGATGAGATAATGCCTTATACCGATAATAACGGCATATATTTCACAGGCTTATTTGATTTCCTGCTAAATGATGACTGGGAATAACGAGTAGATCTTCAAACACTTTGATACATAAAGCGAAAGAATATCGTAAAACCATCTCCCAATCTCCGAATCCGGTAATTGCCAATGTCATGAATCTTGCCGGTCTCATCGAACATTGGGGGCGTGGACTGTCAATGATGGCAAGGGAATGTGAACGTGTCGGATTGCCGGCTCCTACGTTCTATCAGAATGGCACTATTGTCAAAATCATTTTTGCACGACCCAAGGATACAGACAAGTATACAGTTGGAGTAAGTAAGAGTAAGTCAGGAGTAAGTAAGAGTAGGATAAAAATGCCTATTGCTACCGGATTCATAAAACTTATAAAGTCAATTGGCGAAGATTGGTATTCCTCATACGAATTATGTGACATATTGGGTTATAAATCGCGCAATTTATTTGTAAGACAATATCTTAACCCCGCAATACAAAATGGGCTTATTGTACTTGAAAATCCGGATAAACCCAATGCTCCAAACCAAAGATACGGATTGACATTGAAAGGCAAAGCCCTGTATTATGAGCGCCATNNATGATAACGATAATGATGTTCAAAATGACCTGCAAAGAGTAAATGTTGACCCGCAAAATGACCCGCAAACCGATTTATAGGGTCAAACTGACCCTATAAACGAAGAACTTGACCCTCAAAAGACAGCCATCATCAAGGCTATCCAAGGAAACAATGAAATCAGTCGTTCCGAGTTGGCAAATATAGCCGGATGTTCGGAAAGCACCATCAAACGACGGCTTAAAGAGTGGAAAATTGCGTGGCTTGGTCATCCCAAAACCGGGCACTGGGTATTTGTCAAGGATATTCAATAACCGATATAGAGATGGGTTTTTCACATGAATATTTTACAAGTCGGAGGATTCCTGTCATTATGATTATTAAATAGAGATATGGCAAAGAAGGGAAAGAATAAAGGAACTGTTCCAACCGAGTATGCAGAAGTGAAAATCAATCATGGCATTTTTGAGGACTACCTTTAATATGGCCCCCAATATGATACCACCAGGGTCACAAAGTCAAACGGCAAAATCAAGCAAATCGCTGAAACTAAGACAGTTTCAGCGATTTTTGTAATGTCATTATCCGGCAGAATAAAGCATATTGTAGAGTTAAGAGGTGTGCACTTCGTGAACAGCTGGAATCGTGAACAAACTGTTCACGATGGCATTCTATCTAAATGTAACTTCTTAATTTTCTGCGTAATAAACAATAAAAGCAGGGGTATTTGTCACATCTGCTTTCATTATATCAGTTAAGTTGCAATTTATATTCCCCCGGTGTATTTCCGGTTTGTTTCTTGAAGAAGCGTATGAAGTGCTGCAGGTATTGGAAACCCAGTAATTCCGCGATTTGCTTTGTGCTTAACTTCGGGTCGAGTAGCGAGCTTTTGGCATAATTAACCATTTTAAGCTGAATATACTCCTGCGCTGTCTTGCCGGTCTCGGATTTGACCAAATCACCGAAATAATTGGGTGACAGGCATACCTTGTCTTCGAAGTATCTGACTGTCGGTATTCCTTCTGTCAATCCTTTGCCGGAATCAAGGTAATTGTCAAGCAGCTCAAAACGACTCATGGTACTGTTATTCAGTCCTTCGCGCGTTATAAACTGCCTTTCGTAGAACCTCATGCAGTAATTGAGCATAACTTCGATATTGGAGATTATCAAAGATTTTGAGAATTTGTCAATCGGATTCTGTAATTCCCGCTTGATCTTATCCATATAATCCTGCAATATGGTTCTTTCTTCGGCAGACAGATGCAAAGCCTCATTCGAGGCATAGGAGAAGAACGAATATTGCTTGATTTTCTGTCCGAGCGGTGTGCGGTTCAGAAAATCAGGATGGAACAGCAGACCTGTGGCAACCGGTGCGGGCCCATCCTCTGTGCGGAGAATTAGGTAAAAACACCTTTATAAATATGGGATGTTCATTCCAGGACTGGGGCGGCATAACCATAGGTGACGAATGTCTTATAGGACATAACTGTACTATATGTACTGTAAACCATGATAAAAATTCCTTATCAAGAGGGAATATGACTTGCAATCCCGTCAAAATAGGCAATCGGGTATGGATTGGCGCGAATGTGACAATACTTCCGGGAGTGACAATCGGCGACGGCGCGATAATAGGAGCCGGTGCCGTAGTCACAAAAGACATCAGCCCCGAAACAACTGCAGCAGGGATACCGGCTAAAGAAATCAACAAGATAAACCGATTATAAAAGATATAGAATTGTTTTTCAAAGAATACATGAAATGAAACTCCAGATTTTATCAATGATAATGGCAATGGTGTCACTGACGGCCTGTGCATCCTGCACTACGGAGAATGACGAGCTGATAAGCGGAATAGGAAGCAGTGACCGCAAGCTACATTCTCTGGCCCCTGAAGCTGAATGGAAAGCAGGGCGCAGATTCGGTGGCAATGTCACAAAAAGCGATATTAAGAACTGGATTGCCAGACTTGGCATAACATTTAATAAAGACAACAATATGGATTACGCGAATTTTCCACTTTCAGAAGGTAAAAACGGACAAGCTCCGACAATACGCCTTAGCAGCGGTTACGATATGCCGATTGTAGGTCTTGGCACTTACAGTCTGACAGGAGATGTATGTGTCAATTCTGTAAAATCCGCCATCGCCCTCGGTTTCAGAAAAATCGACACGGCCCACATGTACGGGAACGAGGTCGAGGTTGGCAAAGGGGTAAGGGAATCAGGGGTGCCACGCGAAGAAATCTTTGTAGCCACCAAGATTTACCCTAACCAATATTCCAATCCGGAAGCCGCGATAGAGGAATGTCTGCGCAAACTCGACATCGGATATGTGGATCTGATGCTCCTGCATCATCCCGGCACGGATGATGTGATGGCATACAAGGCTATGGAGAAGTATGTTGCGCAAGGCAAAATTCGCTCCATCGGAGTATCGTGCTACTATATCGACGAGATAGATGAGTTTATAAAACAGGTCAATATAAAGCCTGTGCTGGTACAGAATGAGGTGCATCCCTATTATCAGGATACCAAGGTGGTATCTCACATTCAGAATCTCGGAATCGCTGTCGAGGCATGGTATCCGCTTGGCGGACGAGGCCACCAGAAGGAACTGCTCAACGACCCGGTTTTGAAGGAAATCGCCGACGCCCACAACAAATCCGTCGCGCAGGTTATCCTGCGATGGGACTTGCAGCGCGGTGTAGTGGTAATTCCCGGCTCAAGCAACTCCGCGCACATGAAAAAAACATCTCGATATTCGACTTTGAGCTGAATGACGAGGAAATGAGCCGTATAGCAGCTCTGAACCGAAACGAAAAACATGATTGGTACTGATATTCAATCAAAAAAATAAGAATTCCAATGAATACAACCAGTACATCCCCACTCATATACTTTTATTATTCCGTCAGATAAAAACCAATAGACTATTAAAAGCGGGGAAACCCGCCTTTGTTATATGTAAACTGATAAATGGACACTGTAGGAAACAATACCAGAGCCGTCACCGAGAAGCGTTAATTGCACGCTTTTTTATCAATACCTTATGGTTTACTGAATAAAATAAGTCTTATTTTATTCAATGTAATGGTTTGATTGAATAAAAATCGCTATATTTGCAGTCTAAAAACGGACTGTAATGAAAACAACGATACTCAATCAGCGGGCTGAGCG
>DAAV01000113.1:14903-20436 GCA_001701295.1 Bacteroidales bacterium H10 | reverse complement strand
AGCATATCAAGATCCGCGAAAAATTAAAGGAAGCTGACCGCAGCCTCAGGCCCCTCCCCTATCAGATCGGCATCCATGCGGCACGAAAAATCATCCTTCGATAAAGGAATCCCCCTCCTGCATCGCCTGCTGCAATGCGCTGTGGAGCACCATATGGATCCTGCGTACAAAATTGCCAGTCACCTGTGGCCCCTCCGCCTTTCTTGACGCTTACCATAAAACGGCACCCTTCATAATACTTTGGCTAGTCTTTGTGAATAAAAAGCGCAATCTTCTGCCATACCAAAAGTTTGCGCTGTACTGGTATTCTCGTTGCAATGCGTTACCACATATGATATTCTTTTTGTTGACGGTCTCTCCAAATACGATCTCCTGTCCGTTGAGAAATTTGATGTACGCGCTTTTGGCGATCAGCAGATCTACGATAAGGTTGTCAAGCTGCGAGAAATTGGCCCATCCGGCAGATGTCTCGATGTCCGAGGGGTGAGGACCGTTGGATGCCGTATAGGTCCCGCTCTTTATACACCGCTTGTAATATCTGTTACCGGAGATGTCCTCGACCCATACCACATCAAGCCATCTGATCTTTGATCCTGTGGAGGTAGTTACAGGTGTCTCGCCGTCGTAGTAATATTCACCGGCCTCAAATAATCCGCGTATGCGCACGACAGATCCCTGCGGGCCTGTTGTCCCGTCACACACGTAGCCCACAGTGTGCTCCGACAGCACTTCCGGTTCCGAACCGGCTATTGTCTGCGGTATCACGCGAAGCATGATCTTCGGATGCGTGTCGCGGCTGTCGAGTACGACGGGGTCCGTGTAATCGGTCCAGCCGCTTATGCCTTCGTCCGTCTGTATTCTCCACTGCACTCTGTACAGTGACATTACTATGCCTCCCGAGGCGAGCGATGACCGTGCCTCTCCCTTGACACGGTAGCATCTCACCGTGACAGAGGTATCAATCGGTGTGCCGTCGGACTCGCAGCGTATGACGCCGGGATCGGTCTCCCAGTCGTAAGTCACGGCATCCTCTCCGTCCTTTCCCGGATCTCCTTTGAGATCTTCGTCGTTCGGACTCCACTCGGGATTATTGTTGGCTCCGATCTCAAGCTTCGCTCCGGCGATCCAGGCCTCGTTGCCGGCAGGCACGCGGAAGAGGATACGGGTGTTTTCAGAAGCTGGTGTACCGTCCACGCGGAACGACACCCGGTGCCGCTTCCAGTCTGCGGTCAGCTGATACACCTGTTCTGTATCTGACAGAGTGATGTTGCTCCGGTCTCCCGTGCCTCCGGGAAGCAGGAAGCCGTTGACCGCCGGATAGCAGAACGTGCGCATGTTGCCCGTACCTTTCGCCCAGAACGACAGCGTGTAGGTCTGTCCCTTGACAACGGGAAAGAACTGCTGCGCGAGTTCTATATAAGCCTGAGTGCCGTGCCCCTCGAAGTTGCCGTGCAGCACGGTAAAGCCGTTCATCTCTCCGTCCGGTTCCGATCCGGACCCCATACCGCTTCCGTATCCCCATACCGCCGTGTTCCACGTCTTAGTACCTTTGAGAAGATTGGGCGTGTATGAGGATCCCGGCTCTCCCTTGAGCAAGGCGTTGTCGCGGATGATGATTATCGCGGAGGCGGTCTTTGGCGCGGCATCGGGTGTCTTACGCCATGTGGCGGTCACGGTCACGGTGGCTTCCTCTCCTCCGGCAAGCACGCTCTTGCCGAGCGTCAGGGTGCCTTCGGGCGTCACTGAGGGTGTGGCCGCGCCTGTGGAGGCCGACACCGACCATGTGACGGAATCCGTCACGTCCTCAACTCCTTTCAGGGCGGTCAGACGGACCATGCAGTCATCGTTGTCGCCGACATATTTGTCACCGTATGTCTCGTAGGTGAGCCGAAGGGGGGAGTTCTCCAGCTGCCGGAGCACGCCGTCGAAGTAGACGTTGTTCAAATAGGCCGAGTATCCCGACATCGTGAGACCGTCTATCGTCAGGTTCGACAGGTCGCCGAACTGAAGCTTGATGTTGTCGGGGCGGAATGTCCAGTCATCGACATCTTTCATCAGACGCTCGTAGGTGCGTGTGGCGTAACGGCACGTCTGGCGGTCCTTGCGCGTACGGTTGCCGAACGCCACGAAGTGCATCCCGGGCTGCGGGCGCAGATGTTCGTAGCCCTCGCGCATCTGTATGGTCGCGGTGCCGTTGTTGTCTCCCGAGACGGCCTTGATCCGGAAATACATCGTCGCGAAGCCAGCGAACCGGAACAGCCCCTTGCCGGTCTCGCTGTCATTGCTGTCAGCCTCGGCGTTGAGGCCGTCAAACTCGCTTTCGGCGTAGTTCCATTCCGCAGGCGTCTCTCCTCTGACAAGCATCGGGCGCGTGAAGCGCACGGAGTTTCCGGCCGTCTCTCCGTTCAGTCCTGCATACAGCAGAAGTTCCACCGTGCCGCTCGAACTCGGATTTACGACGGTCAGGACGCATGTGCGGTTCGCGGCGTTGAACTTTACAAGGCTGGAGATCATGCGCACGCTCTGCGACGCGTCCATGTCATACAGTCGGGCGTGAAACTCGGTGGCGGTGCCGGCAAGCCTCTCGACATTATCGAGCGACAGAACAAAGCTGTCTCCGGCCTTGAAGTCCACAGGCACATCGAACTTGTATCTGACAAACCGGAAATTGTCTGTCGGTCCGGACGAGGCTGCGGTCTGCGGCGTGGCTGTGTCTTTCAGGAGATTGCACCGCGCCTTGTCGGCGGGTCTCGCGAAGTGCCATATGCCGAGGCAGAGATCATCTTCGGCCACAGCCCCGTAGTCGCCTTCCTCAAGTTTCAGCGTCACGGTGTCGCCCTCGCACGATTCGACGATACCGCCTCCGGGGGCGTGCCAGTCGACGCCCTGCACTATCTCGACACGGTTGAAGCGGAGCTCCGGCACTTCGAGGAACGACCAGAGGATAAGCGACCTAAGTTCGCCGGCACCGTCTGAGCCGATCCATCCGCCCATGCCTCCGACAAGACCGGGGATATAGGTCAGGCCGAACTGCATTCCGGCCTCCGCTGTCGCGCGACCCCCGATCGCAAGGGAGTAGGGGGTGCGGTCGCTTTTGACTTTGCTCAGAAACCGTGTTCCTCCGTATGCGTCAATCAGAGATCGTATCTGCGAGGCGTTATACCCTCCGCTCCCTTGCCCTCCCGGTGCAAGCGAATCAATCTGATTCTGCATCTTGTCGAGACGCCCGACAGTTTTCTCCTCTTTTAGTACGACTTCATATGTCGGTGCGGAATTTTCGGTTTCTTTAATGGTGAGGCGGTCGATGAAGATTGATGCGTTGATATTGAAGTCTTCATCCTCAAATAGCAGCATCATACCCTCTTTCAGAGTATCGTGGAGGCTTGCAATTTTACCGCCCGAAGCCATAGCTTCGTCGTGCTGACGTGCCATGAATATCTCGTCAACTTTGGGAGTATAGACCGAGCGTGAATAGTCGTTTTTGGCAAGCCATGCGGTAGCCGCTTCCAATAGACGCTGTGCCGCAGCCTTAATATAGACCTCCGGCATTTCAATATAAAGCAGCACGAATTTATCTCCGGCTTTGGCGTTATAGTCCTTGTAGGGAAACCACAGCTTTATGCTGTCATCATAGACGCGGTTAAGTTCAATTTCATAGCCTGTCACCGCACCCGATGGGTTCTTTATCGGCTCGCATCCGACAATCTCAAAGTCACGACCACCGAGCATACCTGTCTTGAATGATATGGCAGGAGCCTCGGAATTGCCAGGAATAATGTGGTCTTTGATGTTAAATCCGAGATCTTTAAGTGTAACCTTGAATGTCGGAGGGTTGGCAGTAGTCTGGGTTTCTCCTTCGTTGATGTCCCCTACTCCATTATCGGTCATTTGCTCGGCGCTTACAAGCACGTCAAGCGCTCCGGTTGAGTTACACGGCACTCCGGCGGCTTTCAGTTGCTCGGCTGTCATCCCCTCGATTGAGGGGTAGATTTCCTCCAAGTCCTCCTGTGAGCCGTCAAAAAATCCAGTACCCTCGCGTATGCCGATCTTGTCTATACTAGAGCTGTCAATATAAGGATCCTGAGTGGTATAAGGGAAACTCGGCAACATAAGGTATTGCACCGCCATGTTATCCGGAATACCTACAGTAGTCACTATTCCCGGCGCACCATCTTTATAAGCCGCAAAGGAAACAAGTGTTCCGGTGACTATCTCTTCCATCTGTTCTTTGCGAAGAAGAGTGTTGCTTACGCCATCTACATGCTTCGAAGGTCTTTCTCCAATGGTGTAGCAGCTTTCCTTATCGTCCCAATACGCAGCATATCCGACATTATTTATAGAGGCAGAGAACCAATGTTTCGTGCCGTCGGTCACGCATTTTGAAAGATCCACATACTGAGAAAGCAGACGAAACTTCAAAACACATGCTACACTTCCACTATTGACATATTGCCGTGATACTATGGAGTGAACCGGAGCATTGGCACGATCTATTGCCGGAATATTATTGTAATAGCGGTGAGGCAGATTTCGGGTCGAGCCGTAGGCGCGGAGGCGCGTAACAATAGCTTGGTCAGTCTCGGCATTCTGTTCGAGTCCGTAAAGGCCATTACCCTTGCCGTACTTGAACAGATGTGCGGCTGGAATACCCGCAGCACCAATTGTGATCGTGCGCCCCTTGATTGTAAAATAAGTCTTAAAATCGTTGACGAGGATTGACAGCGCGTCCCATACTTTCTGAGTATCGACCGACACATTCAATTCTTTCATGTCGGAATATTCTGACGAAACGACAACCGTCCACATTCCGGGATAGGTCCGGTCGAGATTTGCCTGAATACGCTTGGCCAGATCTTGCACACCTCCGTAGAAGCTGAATTTGGGAAGTCCTGTAAAATGGATCTGATTGTCACTTGGAACAACATCAAGAAAATCACATCTTGTAAGCTCGTCTGCAAATGAGTTTAATTTGATGTTCTCATACTTGAAAGCGTCCCCTTTTGCAAACCGGGAAGCTGACTTGATTTTACCCGGATCATAGTTTATCTCAAACCGCTCGCCTCGATACATGAGGTAGTCGCCGATTGCAAACGCGACAGGGGTGGGAGATTCGACGGTCAGCGACACATAACTTTCCCCCATCCAATTGCCGTTATATTCAAGCGAAGGGATGATTGCTTTTGTCTGATTGTCTTTTCCTTTAATTTCCCACATAATTCAGCGTAATTTCGGTTTTTGGATCAGTGACGCGGAATGTCGCTTTCATTGTCAGCACATCGTCGGCGGTTGAGCGGTGAGGGTTGCGGTCTGAGATTTTTTTTAGATAGATTTTTGTTCTGCCTTTCTTCCAATAGGGATCATAGATGCGAAGCTCCGCGCCGTCTCCGGCAATTCCCATGAGATAGTCGCGCAGTGCGTTGTATTTGGTGTTGGCGGTATTTGCCGCGCCCTTGTAGCAAAATTCAATCTCAACGTCGTAGGCTTGGAGTTTCAGACCGCCGGGAGGAATGTATGCGTCCTCGCCATGCTCTCC
>DAAV01000113.1:0-14896 GCA_001701295.1 Bacteroidales bacterium H10 | reverse complement strand
CCATGGAATATCGCATACAGCAAAGCCGAAGTCAGCGAGTGAGGATTTCACCGCACTTCCGTCTTTTGTCTTTTGCATCAAAAGGGTGTATTCTACTGCCATGTGGGTACAAAAAGAAAAAGAGCTTCATAACCCGGTTAGGGGTCATAAAGCTCTTGTGGCTTAAAAAGATTGTTTATTATTGCAAAGTTAATTCATTTTATAGAAAATAACAATACTTAATCTGCTAAATCTTTCTTGATTTTCTCCATCATCTCCACCTCGGCGATAACGTCGGCTTCTTCCTGCTCGGTCGGAACGGGAGCGGCTTCGACCTTGCGCTTACCCATTGCGTCGAGCGCGTTAAAGAAGTCCTCCACAAATTCCTTGTCGAGAATTGAATTGGTAAGCGCATACGACATGGTGATGATCACCTCCATGCCCTTGCGATATTCCGGGTCTTTGCACATCATCAGCCATGCGCCATACATGGGGCTGTCGTCGCGGTGCATTATCGCCCAATGGCCATTTACAGCCTTAATGCGGAGGTAGTCGTGTTCCGGTCCGCTCTCCTTGTGAATCTCAAAATTGCCTACTCGGGCAATGATGTTCTTTTTCTTGCTCATATTATTTCTGTTTAAGTCTTTTTGTAATCTCTTTCGCGACGGCGACTGCATCAAGCGGACTCTTGCCTCGCTTGCCATACGCGATAGCCAACTCTTTGGCGAGGTCGGCTTCATACTTGACCCAAAACTCGGTGTTGAACATGATTTTAGGAATGTAGCGAGGTTTTGGGTTGACTTCATGTTTGGATAGGTCGTAGTCTTTGAGGAAATCGGACAGCGTGTATATTTCGCCGCTCATGCAGTCATTCATAAACCGCATGTATTCTTCTTGCAGTTTCTCGTTTGCGTCAGCCTCCGCTTTTGGCTCGATAAGCTCAACGCAATCTTCGGGGATATTGTATATGAACGAATCATCGTGGTTTAGTGTGTAGATATGCCCTGCGCAATCTCGGCGATTTTCTACTTTTATGACTTTCCATTCCTTTTGTGAAACGGCATGAGGGGGTATGTTGGTAGTCTCCAAGTGCAAATCCGCATCTAAGCAGAAAGGCTCATGCAGATTCCCTTTTACCCTTACCATATCGCCAAGTTTGATNNCCTCGACCTTGACGAGATACTTGGTGGGGAGTATCGTTGTAAACTTGGGTGGAATTGAGTCAAGTAAAGCAAATCCATCCTCCATATTCACATCCACAACTCGGTGTTCTATCTCAAACATTCTATATGAGTTGTATTCGAGGTAGAACTGCGGTATATCTCTTGATACCCTCACCTTGTCGCCTTGCTTGATTTCCATATTTTTTAATCTTTAAATTTGATAAACTCTTCGTAATTATCCTTATGCAACTGATAGTTGAACTCGTCAGCCACATAGATTATGCCTTTTGCATGAGGATTCTGTTTGTCGTACTTGCGGAACGGCTCGCCTTTCTCTTTCATATACTTGTTGAAGCTTCTGCGCTCGGCTTTCAGTTCCTCTTTCACCTTACCATCGTCATAACGTTTGTCGGCACGGAGGAACTTGCGCACTGCCTTGCGGCTCTCGGAGAGGTCGAAGTGATAGCGTCTGCCCTCCATTGTGAAGCATCCGTCAAGCAATCCGTTGCGCACCATTTTTTCGATAGTCTGTCGGCTCACAGAACACCAATGTGCGAGATTATCCATGCCGTCAACCGTGCCTACTTCGTTCTTTTTCTTAAACTCCTCCTTGATGGGACGCTCCGAAGTTGTATAGACTGCATAGACAACGCAGTTGCTTTTCCTATCCTTTGTGAAGCCCGCCTCTTGAAGCACCATGCTGAATTTCTTTTGTGTTTCAAAAGGTAGATGGTTTTGAACGCACCATTTCACATAAGCACGGTGCAATTTCTCTGCACCCATCCATCGCGGTTCCCGTTGCACTTCCAATAGTGTGCGGTGATAATCCTGCGCCTTCATGAACGCAAGCACGGTCGAACTTTCGGATTGGTATTCCTCCACGGTATCAGCCAACGCCTGCGACACGGAGAATTGATAGTTATTGGCGATAAGCCTCTGCCGTCCTGCAAGAATCCAATTCAGTATGCCGGGATATTCCTTGCGAAGCTCACTCGATAGCTGTTTGTTCTGTTCACGTTCCTCTAATACCACATCAAAAGGCAGTATGATGATGCGCCGCGATAGTCCGTGGCTCCAGTCTTTGATGTAGGGCATACGGTTTGCGTTTGCCATCAACAAAGGGATGTTCCGCGCCGTGAAGTTGTTGATATACACCAACCGCACCTCAAACGGCTCGCCGCTTATCAGTGCTTTCAGTGCGTCCACATTCTTGCCGAACTCCTGCGTCTGTATCTCGGAGCAATAGTTGAGCCGCTTGCCGTTGATTGACGCGATATTCTGCTTGCGCTCGGAACCGCCTATCAGCTCTGAGAGGGGAATTGTCTTGATGTTATCCTCGCCGAGTAAGCCTTTCAGCGTCTCGAACACCACGGACTTGCCGTTGCTCCCGGCACCTTTCAGAATCAGCATCTTCTCAATCTTCGCCTTGTCGCGGTCAATGAATATCGCTCCCATGAACTCCTGCAATACTTTCTGCATACCCTCGTCGGGCAGTACGCGATTGAGGAAGGCGTCAACCCACAGGAACGGATATTCGTCCGGATTGTAGTCGAAATCCATCTGTGTTACTTGCTTGAACTTCTTGTTGAATTTGTGGAACGTATTGTGTTCCACGTCCAGCACACCGTTTTGAAGTACGATGATGTGGTTGTCGACTTTCAGCTCTTTCAGCGACACCTTNNCACACACCTTGCAGACGCTTTCAAGTTTGGTCTTGTCGCCGGGCTGCATCCTGCATCTGTCGGCAACAGCCTTAACAAGCGAATAGAAAGCGTCCCAACCCTCGCGTCCCAACTGCTCATAGATACGTCCTCCGAAATAGTAAGGCCGTCCGTTGAAGCAGCAGAGCGTTGACTTCTTGATAGCGTCAATCAGCAAGTCCTGAAACATACCGATTCTGTCAGCGGGTCGCTTCTCTTCCAACGCCTCGTCAAGTTTCTCGCCTTTCATCCTCGTGTAAAGCTGCCCTGCGAGTTTGGTTATGTAGTTGGTTTCAGTCATTATTCCTTGTCGTATTCCATTATGTTGTCGGCGGTAATCTCTTTATCGAAGTCGGTTATCGTATAGTCAATACTTTCGTTATTGAAACAAAAAGACATTGTGACGCTTTCCACGTCATCACCGCAATAACTGCCTTTTGCGTCAAGCATGATACTTGCCCCATACTTCTCCAGCAGCCCTTTCAGCTCCGAGAGAAAGACATCACGGCGGTCTATCGGCTCAATATCTGATTCTCCTACCGTTTCAACTTCGCCGTCATCCCATTCTACATCATAATAAAGCTTGCCATCTTCGACGAAACTATTAATCACTCGTCCGAAGAAACCGTTGCATACGATACTTTCGCCTATGTTAAATTCCTTCTTCATTGTCATTGTCTTTTAACCATTTCCTAAAGATCCTCGTCCATGCGGATTCTCGTATGGGATTAAATCTTACAATAGGTTTCGGACGAATCCGCGTAGGTTCCTCAACCACAATCACGCCACAGCGTTTGTCGAACACCTCTCTGAATCTCTTAAAGTCCATCGGCATCATGTCATCAACAAGCAGGCATTTGAATTGCTTGCCGTGTAATTTGCAATCATCGGGATTGTACTTGGCGAATGTGAATTTCGGATAGTCGCTCATAGATTATTCCTCCTTGCATATTCAGCCATCAGCAGGGAATCCACCTTGCCGTCGTGGAACCTTTTACAACGCTCATTCTTGCGGAAGTCCACATCAGGGAACAGACGTAGAGCGGCATTCAGCGAGGTTATCTTCGTGTCAACCTTGCGCACGGTTTTCTCTCCGCCGTTTTTGAGTTTCTGCTTCTGCGAGGTGTATTCCTTATCGGCATTAATCCATACTCCGTTCTGCCAATCTTTTGGAGCGACAAGCACATACGGGATTTTGTGGGCGATAAGCAGTCCAAGCAGGAAACCTTTTGACATTCCAAAGTTAAACGTGCCTTGCGCCGATGAACCGAATACGGAGTGAACATCCTCCAATACCGCCACACATTGCTTGTCTCTGAACTCGCCGATAAACTTGCCAATCTCCAGCATCGGAGTGCCGTCAATCGGCAAAAATCGGTATTCTCCGTTGTTTATCACAGAGAGGTAGCCGTCGGTGCCGGGGTCTATGCCTATGTAGATTTTGCTCATTTCCTAAAAAGTTTGCTTAATTGTTCGTTTTCTCGTTTGAGGTGGTCAGCCAATATCCTCGGCATCTCTCTTAGTCGCCTCGACGAGCTTTTCACCATCCTGCATAGCAAGATTGAGGATTGCTTCTGCGACAGCATAGGATTTTCCGTCACGGCACAAGGATTTGATTTCTTCTTCATTTTCCGTCATAATACGTCTTGATTTTCTTGCGTGTGAAGAACATTATCTCGTTGCCGTTCTTGGTGAGGTGCGCAGAAACAAGTTCCCATTTATCGGAAGTCATCATTTCTACCACCGCACGGATATGATACTGACTGCGGTTGCAGACTATTACCTTGTACTCCACCTCGCACGGAGCGGTATAGCCACGCCTTGCATCCTCTCTTGCAAACCATGCTCGTATGACGCCTGTCGCCATAATCCAGAATAGGATTAATCCTAATAGAAAATTTGTCATAGTTTGTGAAATTTAGTTCTCAATCTGCTTAATTCCACCTCAAACAAATTGGGGAGAGATTCTTTTACTAATTGTAAAGCATCGTAGAATATGTCTCGTTTTTCTTCATCACACATATTGCTCACCAAGGGCGAATTTGAAACAATCAATATGGCTTTTCTGAGAGTTTCCATTTCGCATCTCAGTTTGCGAGCTTCTTCATATCTGCTCAGTTCCTCTTCCGTCATAGCTCATCATTCAATTTATCACACAATTCGGTGGCGTTTTTCAGATTATTTTCGGCATTGTCACTATCAAACATCTTTACAAGTATGTATGCTATTCCGTAGCCTATGCGATAAGGCCCATAATATTCTTCCGACGCATTTACCTTTCTCCACACAGCATACGCTTTGGGCAAATTGCTTGATGAAGTAACCAAATACCCCTCTGATTCCGGTGCGTTAATTGCAGATATAGCCCTGCTCAACGCCTTATCCACAACGTTTTCACAAGCCTTGCGCACTTCGTTCTCAATATCGCTCAGGCGCTCCATTTTTCGGACGTTAATCTCTTGGCTAAGCTTAAGATTAGCTTTTTGTGCCTTACGGAGATAAAATGCCGCCACACAGCAAAAGATTAAGCTGATTAATGTAAATATCCAACTCATAGTTATTTTGTTTTAATACGTTTATCAAATCTTCTCATTCTCGCGCAGTCGCAGTCGGGAGTGCAATTGATGTCGATATAAGCAGTATGTCTCGCGTATGGAAATCCGCATAAAGGCATACACGACCCCGATTGCTTGCGGCAATGACCGTTCGGATCGGCATAGTGCTTACACTTCATCCGGTACGCCTCGCGCTCCTTGCTCTCGGTCATTCCTCGTCAAGTTTCTTAATCTCGGCTTCCAGAGCGTTCATGATGATTTTCTTGATGTGTGAAGGCAGAGGCAGTCCGACAATGCAATGCGGCGGCACCATGCTCATAGGTAGATCTACCATATCTTTAAAATATCCTTTCCATTCTTTCAGCTCATCATACTTCCGCAGTTTCTCGCGATCTTTGAGTAATTCTTTCAGTTTCATATTTATTTGTTTTTCAGCCTTTCAATTCCTTTTCCCACACTTCGGGGTTACGGATATTGTTGATGTTGTTTAGCGGCCTGTTGTCGTATTCCTCGCAACTGAAATGCTCGGTATTGACTATGCGGGACCGTTCCTCTACAAGAAAACACGTCCCGTTGAGCGCACCTTGACTTAGAACGTGGTCTTTAATCTGACACTCCAATTCTTTTGTCGTTATATCCTCGTAGTCGCGGATTTCGACATACATTGTGTACTTCGCTATCTTCATACTCACTCCTTTATCAGTTCAACTCCGTGTAACGCCAAAAACGCCTCCGCCTCGTGGAGATAGCGGACTACGGTCTGTCCTCTGTCTTTTGCTCCGTCAAAATAATGCACACGCCACTCTCCACGATATAGTTTGGTAAAGCTAAGATATTGGCACTCGCCCCATCGCTTTTCCCAATCTTCGGTGTGCCAACGCTTCTTTGCGCAATCCTCAAACCCCAACTCTTTCAGCAGGGAGGGAGTTATGCTTATCGGCTCAACCTCATTCAGCCTCGCATAATGCAGATGCTCGCACGGCTTCCCCGTGGCGTGGTAGCCAATCTTGCGCTGGGTGATTCCACAGACACGCACACGCTGACCGCCAACGAGGACATGACTCCCGATACGGAGCGTTTTAACATCAATGCTCATCTTCTTTCTCTTTTAGGATGTTGTACCAAGTCTTGTAGACACATAGTGGAATTAGAATAATGGACCCTATCGGGAACATTATCCAACTATATTCCCATGCAGCAAACAGACACAACAAGCCTACCACAATCGCGCCTACAATGATTGTAAGCAACGAATAAAGTACGGCTGTCTTTTTCAATTCACGCTTCTTGCTCATATCATTCTCCCTCCTTGAAAAAATCTTTGCCGAAGATGGATTCAAGCATATCAGCTCTACTCTTTGCTATATCCCGCGACGCTTCATAGTCCATTCTGCATTGTTGATTGATGCACGGATTGGCTTTTCGCTGATAGAATGAAGCAAATTCCAATTCGCCCTCATATATCTTCCTCACCCTCTCTTTCTCCTCGGCGGTCAGTCTATCTGTGAGAGGTAGGGACATAAGGTGGTTTGCGCCGTTTATAAACGCATCTTCTATATCTTCGGGGTCAAAGTTGCTCATCATTACGTTTGACTCGCGCTGATACTCTCTCGCCACTTCTCCTATTGTCTTATTCATATCTCACTCTCCTTTCTTTATCAGTTCCAGCGCGGCGAAGATAGCATATTCAGTAGCTTTCTCGAAGTTGTCAAACATTTCACCGTCAAAAAGTAAATCCTCGTTCTTGGTTAAATCAATAGCCCTTGCAAACCACTTTTTTAGGCAGTTTGGCTCACAATAAGCGTAGATTCTCTTTTTCTCCCGCAGCCACTTCTGGGCGTGAGCTAAAGTTGGCGCATCGGCAATTACCTTACCGTCGGGATTGGTGAATCCGTTTTGCGATTGAGCCGGATGGATGCTCCAAAATCGCACGTCCGTTTCGTTGTCAAACGCGCAATAGTAGTGGTCGCATGGCTCATCGAATCCGCACGCCTTGAGAGCCTTTGAAAGCTCGTATGAGCAGTAATCTTGGTTGTTATCCATATTTTTATTACTTTTGCATTGTCGTTTAGTGGTGCTTACGATATTGAAGATTTAACATCGTCCCTGGTCGGAGACTGCCAAGCACCACATACAGCAGTCGATGGCCGGGGATGATTGTTTTTATTATGGAACATAGCAAAGAGTTTTATGAGAGCGTTATCCGCGTGATCGACTATCTCAATCCATACTCCAAGGGTATCTGGGATGTAATGCCCGACAAAGGGCAAGAACTTGCCGGTGACTATTGGCCAGAGATAGGCAGGATGTTCAATGAGGATCTGCATCTTGGGTGGTTTGAATATGGTAAATTTCACATCAATAAACGTGAACAGCTCGCACCTCTCAGAAAAGATTGTGAACATGCGATCGAGAAGATTGATAAGGCGGAACGAGATCGGAAACTCAACAATCGCGGAATAAAGGTTGCGATGTGGTGCGCCATACTCGGTATTATCATATCCATCGTTTCGTTCATATGGACTATTCGCACGGATAATCGTCTTGATGAAATGGAAGATCGGGTGTTGAAACTGGAGCAAGTTGTATTCCCTCGTCAATTGAATCACAATATACCACATCAGTAATCCTGTCTATACGTTCAGTCAATCTGCCCATTCTGTGGTTGATCTTCACATTGAATGCTATTATGATTGCTGAGCACAAAATATTCATGGTCACGGTGAGAAGACATACCGCCATAGAGAACCTTCTAAGAAAGGCATCATCCTTCGGGGAGACGTATTGATTGTGTCTGATCTTCTTGTCTATTACAAGATATTTCCTGATTGCTTTAATCATAAATATTCATTATTTAAAAACTCTGCCGCCCTACACATTGTCAGGTAAGCGAACTTGCCCTTTCGGGCAGTCAGAGTCGGTTATTTCTTCTCTTTGGGCTGGTAATCGGGACAATGAGGCTTCTGATAGCCATAACGCACAATAAAAAGCGTATTAAGGCACTTCGTGTTGTTATGTACTGCACAAGCTATATTGTTATAATGCTTGCACTCGCTCGGGGTCTGCTTAGTCGGGGTCATAGTCATATACTCTCAGTTTTGTTTTGAGCCACCATGTGAAATCCCACAATGAATCGTATATCTTACGCCCAAGCCACGATGGGAGCATGATAGGCATAAGAAGTATGGCTATTGTGAAATACACGGCTCTGCGGTGTTTCTTTTTCATATTCACTTAATTATGTTTGTACCACACTACTGCACTTATAATCCATGCTACTACTATCAATACAATTAAGACAGAGGTGTCTTGGGAGACTCCTAAACATTCTGTAAAATATACGGCTAAAGCTATAATAGATACAATAAGGATTATACCAAGTATGGGCAATAATCCATGTATCATTGCCAACAATATCTTTTTCATCAGTCTATCACTAATTGGTTGTTTTCGTTGGTTTCAAGATGAAACTCAGTGTCATAAATATGCTCCGAGTCATCGTATTCCATTCGGTCTACTACTACCTCCATATCATCGGGATAGGCGGCTAATTTCTCCTGTAATTCTTTTACATTCATTTTCTTTTCCTCCTCATTTTGTCAAACTTCGCGTAGGGCGAGACGTAGGATTTACGAGTAGGCTTCACAATCGGAACATTAAAGTTGTGGATATTCACGATTGGCAGAGAGTGTATCTCATAGACCGCATCTGCTCTTCGTTCCACAATATCCTCCGGCTCTCCTGTTGCTGTGGATATGTTATGTATCGCTTCCTCTCTTTCCATCCTCAGTCCAGTTTAACGTGGTTGTCAAGCAAGGAACAAACGAGAGCGAATAGTGCGTCAATCAACTCAGGCGCGGCACAATCTCCAGCGATGTTGTCTCCGATCGCATCATACATGGCTCTCCACGCTTTTATATCCTCCTCCCAACAGATTGTAAGCACATAATGATATGCAAGGTTGTTTTTGTGGAGAACTTTCGGCAAAATCGAGAGTATGTCTGTCAATGTAAAAATTGGTTCAGACCAACGCGATTCATCGGGAGAAGTCGCACACAATGGCAGTTTGCTCGCCTTGTCAGCACTTACGCCTTTGGCTCGAAGCGTTGCGGATTGCTCTACTGTCAGTAAATTCTTCATAATCTATATTTTGGCATACTATTTGCAGATAGCATGATTGTAGTTGGTGGCTCTCCTACGAGGTAAGATATTTGTCAGTCCCGGTCTATGGTCGCAGAGAGCCACAATATTGCGTCCGTTGATCGGGATTGACTTCATTTAACACTTATGCTTTATGGCTAAGAAAACTTCTCCTCAGAGGGAGCTTCACCGCAGAGCAGACAATGGTCAGTTTACGACTAAAGAGTATGCGGAGAAGCATCCCAAAACAACCGTCAAGGAGCATCGTCCGGTGAAACGGAAGTAGCTTGCTCCAACAGGTACTCGAAAAGGTAGGTATAGGCTTCCTCTGCTTCAATGGGGTCTATGCCTACTATTTTTAATACCTTAAGTGTAGCATGGCTAAGTTCGTGACAAAGCGTTGTCAGTTCCATAGCCTCAATCGATACTACATATACATCCCGATTGTCGCTCAATGTGATTGCTATTGTATTATCCCAATCAGTATCTGTCACCGCAGATGCAAGATGCTTTGCGTCGTGTTCACGCAGCCATTTTTCAAGTTCTTCCTCCGAGCCTTGCAAAATGACGACTCCGCGCTTGTAGAGATCAATGGGTATTATCTGTTCTTTCATTTTTACCTCCACTCAGCATTTCGTATTCTTTCTTGCTCAAATCTTTAAGGCAAAGGATTGTCGGCAAATTCTTAAAGCCATTAACCTCCTTAATTTTACATATAATGCCGGTTAAATCAAGATTGCAAACCTGCATCATGCAATGGCCGTAAGTCGTTACATTCCCATTGCAACAAATGTAGCTGATAAAATAGTGCTTAATCATCGCTTTCTCCTTTCTCTCGGCACGGGCAGTCGGGGTCGTGAGTAAGTCCGCCTATTCCGCCTTTGCCATAAAATTGCTTATAGAGCAAGTATTTATGCCCTTTATAATTGACTTCGGTAATCTTGGACGCCACATCTGCGTCTATCTGTTCTTGTGTTGATTCCTCGCACCCCGTCAGCGTCAGGGCAAGCAGGGCGAGGATTGATATTGTTAATTTTTTCATATAAAAAGATTATTTATACGTCTTAAATCCTCGCCCACGGGGACTGGGCAGTCTTTTATCCATTCCATCTGCTTGACTTTCCACCCCGAAAGGTCTACGTCAACATTGTCAAGCATTTTGCGAACATCCGCAAAAAGGTTTATCCGCATAGAACATTCCGAGACAAGGTTGTGAGATATTTCCGGAATCAACCTACTGAATACCTCTACATCGCGCTGNNAGTGTGTGGTGTAATGCACATGCCATCGAAATGATAAGCCAGCCGAGCCATATTATGCACACCGCCGATTTGCTCTGGCAGAGCTGTATAAAGATAAAATTTACTTTGCTCAATCCCCATGATCTTTTGGATTGTCTTAATGTCACGAACTAAGTCGATGACACGCTCGACAAATAACAGCGGCTCGCCGCCCGTAATCATTATCTCCTCATAGTCCCACCGCTCAACCACGGGAAGCTGAGAAAGGTCAAAACGGTTATTGCAGCAAAGCGGACATTTGTTATGGCACTTGTCGGTTACAACAAGTCGTAATTTCTTATTCATAACTCTTCTTAGTTTATCTCGTTCAGTTTATAGTTATTCTCTATGAGCCATTCAATAAGCTGCACACAGGCCTCAATAGGACAAGAGCTGCGCCTGCCGACCATAGCATCATCGTCAGCCCAACAATACTTATATGCAGCGTGGTAATCTTCGCTTGCCGGAAATTCTTGGGCGAGGGAGAAATAATAATCGCCGTCGTCGTAGACCTCTATGACGTGAGGGATCAGTCCGAGCAACGTGCTGAGGCTCCACGCAGGAATAACCTCATAACTCTCTCTGCGGCTATCTCTTTCATGCACGGCACTGTCATAGTCCATTAAGGATAATGCGCCGCTGTCGTAACACATACCCGCCGTGTCAGCCGACACTCCGCAGCGGAGAAGTCGCTGGCTCTGGGAACGGTCTGTTGCTATGTTTGTTTTCATTGTTTGTTCAGTTTTTCTTTAAGACTCCATATCCTCATACATCCAAGCCTTGCTATGGCAAGCTTTTCCTCTAAAAACAGCTTCTTTCTATAGTCCGAACATCCTTTGTTGTCGGGATGATATTCTATCCATGCGCCTCCGCTTTCGAAGTATTGGATAACGCCCCAATCCCGATGTCCGTTGTCACATAGATACTGCCACGCCTTTTCACACAGGCTTTGAGGGACAGCGAAGTATTTCCACATGACTTTACCCTCGTCATGGGTCGTATGCTTCTTGAAATCGTTCAGGAAGTCCTGCCACGACCGCTTGATCTCAACCTCGGTCATGTAACCGGTCTTGTTGATGATAACCAAGTCCGCCTCATGGGTGGCGAAGAAGCCCCACGACACGTTTGGCACAATTATGTTATTCCGTATGCCGAACGCTTGTGCGATCGCAAGCTCTATTTCATGTATGGAGAGGTTGGTATCTGTCATTGTTTATCGCTTATTAGGGAGGGGTTATCGTGGATGTTGCCGATAATTTTCAGATTGCAGTTGTCATAGCCGTATTCGTGTCCGAAGATTTGCAAAGGGAAAAGAGAGCATCCATCTTCTTCGATTTGCTTGCTTATAGGGTATTCTGCTTTATAAATATTCAGTACCCATTGAAGCGCATCATTATCAAATTCCACCACACCATAGCAGATACAGTCGTTGTCGGGGTCAACACCTCCGTTATAACCGAGGCTGTCATATTTGTAGTCAGCCTCCAAAACATCGCCCTCAAACACCTCTTTGCCGTATTCATCGGTAATGCCTACGAACTGACCTATCGTATCTTCATCAATATAGCACGTTTCGTCATACATATCGTTGAAGTGCATACCATCATCAATATACTGACCATGCACGCCTATATAGACGCTTCCTTCGTTGGATTGGAGCAAATCTCCATAGAGCCACGCGCCATTTTTAATATGCTTGGCGCGAAATTTTATCTGTCTTTCCATATCTCTTGTTTTTGTGGTGGGCTATATCTCCATGCTCTCGCCGCGCAGGAGGGTAATGTTATCTGTTTTGTTCATATCGGCTCTTTTGATTCTTGGTTATTATTATCAGTGGAAATACTCGCGGCATACAAAGCCTTTGCGCGGTGAGAAGTCCTTGAACCTGCATGATCTGAATATCATGGGCTTATTGACATATTGTGCGAGGTCTTTGGCATACTGCGAGGGTTTTGTCTTGTTCTCAAAATCTCTGTAGGGCATGACGTATGGCTTGATTCCCAACTCCCGGCATCGTTCAATCCGGTACATATCCTGCTCCATGGTGGAGTTAAATCCGACAAGAATGTAGCACATGAGTTTCCACGGTTTGATGTAGCGGATAACTTCCCGCAACTTGTCTGTCAGATCTATTTGTGGCAAATCCCATGCGATATGGATTGACTTGTGGAGCGGCAGACGATTGAGCCAATACGCCTGTTCTTCATCCATAATCCGCACGTCAACGCCATGCAGGTTGACTTTTTGTTTCGCTTTCAGAAGATAATCAACAGCAGACTTCCACTCGGGATTGGCGAAGAAATTATTGTCAAGCACCTCAATATGTTTGCCGTGAGGATTAAGTTCAACAGGTTCTACCGGATGTATCTCGCCCTCTTTGTCGTGAACAAGACAGAACGGGCAATGCCGGATGCAACCACGCGAAAAGAATTGAATCGAAAAGTCATATTGATGATAAAGCGAGTAATCCATTAGTGTTGACTGCTCAACCTCAATCGGCAGTCTGCTTTTGACATCATAGCCGGTGCCTCCACAAATGACTTCGCAACCCCACGGAGTATTATCGTCGGGCGAGAACGTGAATATCTTTGACTTATAGACCCTATCGTAGTCTGAGCCAAACATTGCGTCAGCCCATTCTACGCTGTCCCTATGAGCCTTGTGCCATGCGGAGAGCCGCATAAGCGCAAAGTTCGGAAAGTTGTGTCCGTCTATGTCTATCAGTCCGATGTTCATTTTCAATCTTTTTAAGCCGTTTTATTGATTCGTTTATCTAAATCACTCTCATAGCACCACTGATAACCGTAAGACGTTTTCTGTCTGCCCTCACAGCACAGATAGATATATCGTCTTACACAGCGAAGCAACGGCTCGGTATTGCTACGCGAAGCCTTTAAGCCGAGTTTGTTTCTTGCATCTTCAGCAGATTCATATATACCCACCAACTCTCCGCTTTCAGTGAGCGCACATACTTTCTTGCCATAGCCGGGAGAGTGTTTATAGTTACTGATGCTGCGCTTCTTGTTCGCGCGTCCGTGATTGCAATTATATTCCTGCGTACACCATTCAAGATTATCCACATGATTGTTTTGCGGATTTTCATCTATATGATTGACGATTGGGAAGTGCATCGGGTTCGGAATGAACGCCTGCGCAATAAGGCGGTGCACTGAAAAATTCTTGTGCCGTCCATTCTTACTGAGTGGAACCTGGGGGTATTTCATAATTCCGCAATAAGATTGTGCAAGGATGCCGCCATTAAGAGGTTTGCGTCCACGCTTTGAACTTTTGATAGACTTTACGCGCCCGAAGTTGCTCACCTGATATAAACCTTCGTACCCTTTGATGTCTTTCCAAAATTCTTCTTCCATTATGCCGTTATTTATGTTGCGCCGTAAATGAAAAGAAGAGCGGAAGGAGTTACGGCTTCTCTTTATCAGCAGGGCATGACTCCTACCTATCCGCTTTCTTATGTGTTGACGGCAACTACCCGCTTCATATCCGGTTTCGGGTTCTGCGATTATTGCCGTAGTTTTCATGCCTATTCGTGGTTTCAGCGTTAAAATAAGGTTGTTTTTACGCGCCTTATTTTCTGAAATCCGCACAAAGATACTCTTATTTTCTCGTATATCCAAATTATTTTCTATAAAATAGGCGTACTATGGCATTATTCACGCAGACTCCGCTCCTCCCCGGATAAACCACTCTACACACAGTGTAGTAGTGAATTAACTTATTCATGGCTGTAAATGGCTATGGCGTTTTATGTAGCGATATGTAGGTAGAACGGCGTTGTAACTGCGTTTGTATCAGTACAATGTAGGATGTGGTGGATTTTATAGGGATAGTGTTTTTATATTAATATTTACATATACATACATCATAAACCTTACATATATTGCAATATTATATAATGTTATTGATATATAAAGAGTTAGCTATGTAGGATAAGCCTTATTTTCGCTTCATTTACTCCTCAGAATCTTGCATTTTGAGATTGGTCGATATAAATCGACTTATATCAGTGGTTTATGAGTAGCTGATTTCTACACCGAATGAAATAGTGAATTTTGCTGAAA
>DAAV01000138.1:29237-51914 GCA_001701295.1 Bacteroidales bacterium H10 | reverse complement strand
CCATCGGAAGTGCCTTCACGGCAAAAGCCGAACGGCCGGGATAAGGCTGAGAGAATGTCTCGCCATAAACCTCGTTCATCTCGCCGAAAAGGCTCATGTCGGCGAGAAGCACCGTAGTCTTCACCACGTTGTTGATATCGAGTCCCTCTTCTGCGAGAATCGCCTTGACGTTGGCAAGGCTCTGACGTGTCTGTTNNGGTGGCGGGATCTATGGGGAGCTGGCCGGAGCAGAAGATAAGGTTCTCTGTCTTTATTGCCTGTGAGTAAGGTCCGATTGCCGCAGGGGCGTTTTTAGTTGCGATTGCTTCTTTCATTGTCTTTCTGTTTTAGATATTTATATTGGTTAGAGAATATATATGACTTGTCATGAGCGCACATAGTGCGGGAATTCCTCCGGAACGACCATCGAGATCTCCACAAGACCCCCGACGCTGCCGTCTTCTTTCCGCCACGGTGTCTGATGGATTATCTTTTTCTGTCCGTTCTTGCTGATAGAGTATGTATTGCTCGTCCCTTCGGCAAGAAGACGGCGGATAATCTCCGCGGCACGAGGCGGATGATAGTCGAAAAGACTATGCCCGACCACATCGCCGTGCTTCGCGAATGTGGCCCGCGAACGCTCGTTCATGTATATGACCACCGCGTCCGCGTCACAAACTGTCACCGCACAGTCGAGGCCATCGGCCCAGCGCGGTATGATTTCCTTTACATCCATGATGATTATATTTTTATTCGTCGGAATGCCGTGGCGGCAAGTATCGAGGCCACAAGCAGAGCGACATTGAAACTGTAATATACACCGATTCCCTGCCAGTCGAAAACGACTGCAAAGAGAAGCAATACGGGAATCCCGACAAGCATGTAACTTATGACCGAGATCCACAGCAGCGGGCGCACCTGCGAGGTCCCCCTGATCGCATTCATGAAAGTGAGCTGCGCGGCGTCAAGGTACTGGTAGAGCACCAACGGGATGACAAGCAGTTGTCCGGCGGCGATTACGTCGGCATCCGACGTGAACATGCCGATAAGCTGCCGGGCGAAAAGCAGCATAAGCGCCGAGGAGAAAGTGGCGAGGAGGATATTTAGATGGATACCGGCTCTGGCGGTAGTGCCCACGCCCGGGGCGTCATGCAGCCCGCAGAAGTTGGCCACCCGTATCGACACCGCTATGCCGAAACTCATATAGAGCATGAATCCGAGCTGCCCGATGGTATTGACCACCTGATAGGCTGCAAGCTGTATCTTGCCGAACCAGCCGCAGGCCACGGCGCCGAACGACCATAGCGAACACTCCACTCCTGTCTGGATCATGACCGGATAGGATGTGACCCATACCTTCATCCGCTCGCGTCCGAGGGGAGCGGAGGCGAGAAGGCCTTGGCGGCATGAAGCATACCTGTGGCCGCGGAGATACATTGTCGCGAGCCCGGCCATGCCGGCGAAACGCGCCACGGAAGTAGCTATGCCGGCTCCGGTCAGTCCGAGTCGCGGAAAACCGAAATGTCCGAAGATCAGCACATAGTTTCCTATGATATTGAGCACTATCGCACCGAGGATAAACCACATCGGGATCCGTGTGTCCGTCATGCCGTTGCTCGTCTGGGAGAGGGCATTGAAAAGCGACATGGGGAGCAGGGTGGTCAGCAGAGTGAGGTAATAAGGCCGGATCACGGGCAGCAGCTCGTCGGGCTGCCCGAAGCGGTCGAGATAAAAATAAAGCGCTCCCATTATCGCCGTGAAGATCAGCGAGACGATGGCGTTGATCTGGAGACCGGCACGCGCTATGCGCCCTGTCTCATAAGGCTTGCGTTTCGTATATAGCGCCCCCACAAGGGGAGTTATGCCGGCCGCGAGTCCGGAAAGCATCACCATCGGAATCAGAAACACACTGTTGACAAACGCCGACGCCGCCAGTTGCTCGACGCCATAGGCGCCGACCATGAGAGTGTCGGCGAAACTCATCACGATCACACCGAGTTGCGTGAGCAATACGGGGAATCCGAGTCTCACCAAAGCGGCATATTCTCCTTTGTACCGTCTTATGAAACCTGAACTTTTTGCCGTGACATTCATTCTTCGTTCTGCATTTTTTGCTATCTTTGCAAAATTACAAAACTTTTTGGTCAATCCTCACGCATATGAATAAGAAATCACACAAAAAACTGACATTCTCCTCAAAAATCGGACTTATAGCCGCGACCGTCGGCTCGGCGGTAGGACTGGGAAATGTGTGGCGTTTTCCGGCGGAGACCCAAAGCAACGGCGGAGCCGCTTTTCTCATCATCTATATCGCGTGTGTGTTTCTTCTCGGCATTCCGGTGATGCTCGCCGAGTTCTCCATCGGCCGCGCCGGTCGCAGCGACGCGGTGGGATGTCTTAAAAATCTCGGTGCGTCCCGGTCATGGTGGGGAGTAGGAGGCATGGCCATTCTCGCCTCCTATCTCATACTCTGCTTCTACATGGTAGTGGCGGGATGGACAGGCGAATATCTCTGGCAATCGATCACGGGCGAGCTATACGAGGGCGCCGTAACAGACATGAAGGCGGTCTTCGCCGCGAGGATGAACGAATACATATCGACAACATGGGAACCTCTCTGGGCGACCTTCGTGATGATCGCGCTCAATATAGGCATTCTCCTCGGAGGTGTGCAGAAGGGAATCGAACGGCTCTCGAACGTGCTCATGCCGATGCTCTTCCTGCTTCTCGCCATATTCTGCGTCAAAACCCTCACACTCCCCGACGCAGCCGCCGGCGTGGAGTTCTTCCTGCGTCCCGACTGGAGCGCCGTCACTCCGCAGACTCTGCTCAACGCGCTCGGACAGGCGTTTTTCTCGCTCTCGCTCGGAATGGGCATCCTGATAACGTATGCCTCCTATTTTCCAAAAGACACGAAACTGGCCAAGACCGCCGTCACTGTCTCTCTGCTCGACATGCTTGTGGCCGTGATGATGGGACTGATAATCTTCCCGGCCGTCACTTCATTCGGTCTGCAGGGTGAGGGCATAGAAGGCGCGACACTTGTGTTCGTCACTCTTCCCGAGGTGTTCATGCATATGCCCGGCACGCGCATATGGTCTCTGCTCTTTTTCCTGCTGCTGACCGTCGCGGCCCTGACATCGACCATCTCGATAGCCGAAGTGTCGGTGGCGTTCATCCGCGACCGGTTCCGCATGTCGCGTCCGAAGGCGGTCTTCGCGGTCATGCTGCCGCTCTTTCTGTTCAGTTCCGTGTGCTCGCTGTCGCAGGGCGTGCTGTCGCACATAACTGTCTATGGACTAAATATATTCGACTTCCTCGACACTCTGGCCACAAACATGATGCTGCCGCTTGTATCGATCGGCCTGTGCATATGGCTCGGATGGTTCGCGCCCAAAGGACTTCTCACATCGCAGCTTTCAAACAACGGCACTCTCCGCACGTGGCTCATTGCGCCCGTCCGCTTCATAATCCGCTATATCGCCCCTGTCCTCATCCTTCTGGTCTTCATATGCGCGTTCCTCTGAACCCAGCTCCCTATACATGCAGCATTTATGGATGTATCCACCAGGTACCTGTGACGTTTACCATCGACTCGTTCATTATTGAAAACCAGAATATACCCTCGCGGGCCATTCTTGTAAGTCCGAGATCCGCATTTATCCCTACCGAAAAATCGGGAGGAAGCTCAAAAGAGAGCCCGGCTATATACGAGACATTGAATCTGCGCCATACTCCGTTTGCGCCAAACAGACTTAAATGTTCTCCGGCGCCTGAACCCTTCAGACTGCCTGCGATATTGCACGAAAAGCCGATTCCTGTAAACACGCTCATGTCAAGCATATCAGCCAGGCTGAAAAGATAGCCGGCTTTTAACGGAACCGACACCGTAAGACGCCGAAACTTGCAGTTATGCCAGAGTTCTTCATAATCCTGAGGCAATTCTTGTCTGACAGGGATCTTTGACGTATCGTATCTCAGGTCGACACCACTCTGGAAATACCAACGTCTGTCATATGTAAGACGCAGATCCATACCTGCGCCTACACCAATCCCGGGCTCTTTTACAGGATAATGTCTGGTGGAATTCCACTGTCCCAGCACTAAAATATCAAATGACAGTGAAGGTCCATATTGTAATTCCCATTTCTTCGGAAAGACCTCTGAAGTATTTTCCGGACATACATTGTCAGAGGAATCTGCATAGCTTTCAGAATGCAAGTTTGCAATAAAGATAGCAATCAAAATAATTTTTATCAACGACAGTTTCATTACTCCCTCAAATCTTATTTATAACAATTCCTCCGGATCTATTGGTTTTAAACCGCCAAATTTTGACCAATAACCTGCATTATAGGCATATTTATATCAANNTGATACATTTATTTTTTAATCCAGAAAACAATCAGGCACATCTAATTTTTACAATGCCTACGGTCAGTATAGATAATTCAAATATCGCAATGTCTTTTCGGGATATTTTTGGAGCAAAAGGGTTATTTTTGTTTTAGTAAACCTTTCTGCATATAATTTTGTAATCATATTGACGGCATGGCCCGAGGCGATGCCGCTCTTATACATTTGTCCAATATTGCTTTATCGCCTGAAATTATGAAGACAATAACATGTATCACCATAGTAATATGCGCCATGTCTGTCGCGACATCCTCTCTTGCGCAGACAGTCAGTCTCGATTCATGCCGGCGCATGGCGCTGCGTACCAATAAATCCATCCGTATGGCCGACGAGGCCGTACAGGGTGCCGGATACTCCAGAAAAGCGGCACAGGCGGCATATCTCCCCGGAATCGATGCCGGCGCGACATACATGTACAACCAGCACAAGACAAGCCTGCTGAGCGAGGATGCCAAATTACCGACCATGTATTTCAATCCTCTTACCGGCAAATACGATTACGACGTGGTGCTCGGACTCGACGGTAAACCGGTCATCAATCCGGAGAACGGGATGCCCATACCGGAAGTCGTGGCCGTGATTCCCAAAGACGCCCTCACTTTCGACACCCGCAGTGTTTTCGCGGGAGCGATCACACTCACACAGCCGATATTCATGGGCGGTCAGATCAAGGCTCTCAACGACATAGCGAAGTATGCCGAGGAAGCTCTTGTCGCGACACGCAACAATGTCTCGCAGGAGGTGATCTACAATGTAGACCAGGCATACTGGACCGTGGTGTCGCTGCGTGCCAAACAGAAACTCGCCGAAAGCTTCGTAAACCTTGTTGACACACTCCATTATAACGTCAACGCCATGCTTGAGGAGGGAGTGGCCACCCGTGCCGATCTGCTGACAGTCGATGTCAAGCTCAACGAAGCCAAAATCATGCGCACGAAAGTCGACAACGGTCTGACTCTGTCGCGCATGGCTCTTGCCCAGGCATGCGGTCTGCCGATAGAC
The DNA here is from genome assembly GCA_001701295.1 of Bacteroidales bacterium H10. Lineage (GTDB taxonomy): Bacteria > Bacteroidota > Bacteroidia > Bacteroidales > Muribaculaceae > Lepagella. The sequence goes on along the minus strand of DAAV01000138.1, from coordinate 46,517 downwards.
ACCGAAATGACGCTGACCGATGAAAGTGCCTCCGGCATCGGCGATGAAATGCCCGACTATGCCTACAATATCGAGGATGTCTATGCCCGACGCCAGGATCTCGAAGCGTTGCGTCAGGGAATAAACGTGCTCAAAGGGCAGGAAAGACTCGCCCTCGGCGACATGCTTCCCAAACTGGGACTCGTCGGAGCCTACGCTTTCTCGACGCCCAACCTTATAGACGGATTCAGCCGTCACATCAAGGGCGGATTCAGCATCGGCGCCACTCTCACCATACCGATATGGCACTGGGGCGGCAACTACAACAAATACCGCGCGGCCAAATCAGCAACAAACGCGCAGCGCATCCTTCTCGACGACCTCGAGGAGAAAGTCGAACTGCAGGTAAATCAGGCGAAATTCAAATTTCAGGAAGCGTTCAAGACCTACGACATGGCCATGTCCAACATGAAGAGCGCCGAGGAGAATCTCCGGTGCGCCGAGATAGGTTTCAAGGAAGGTGTCCTCACTACCAACGACGTGATACTCGCCCAGACAGGATGGCTGCAGGCCAACTCCGAAAAGATCGACGCCGAGATAGGAATACGTCTCTGCCAGGTATACCTCTCGAAAGTCCTCGGAACCCTACGCACGGGCAACTGACATTATAATCCGCATACATAATCATGACAAAATAATCCAAGCATAAAAAATCCGACCATGGAACAGAAAGATACCAACACCGGTGCAAACGCCAATACCAACGCCAATCTGCCTTATGGCGCGCAGGATCCGGAGGCTGTGTCGAAGAAAGACAAAGCCCTTATCGTAACGATACTTATCATATTGCTCATCATAGCGGGCCTGGCCGTGATAGGCTTTCTCTGCATAAAGCCGCAGCCCGACACCATTCAGGGCCAGGGCGACGCCACCGAGATCCGCATATCGGGCAAACTGCCCGGACGCGTACACGACATATACGTGCAGGAAGGTCAGCACGTGCATGCCGGAGACACTCTCGTACACATTGTCAGCTCGCTCGTCGACGCACAGTATGATCAGGCGGAAGCCATGGAACAGGCCGCTCAGGCAGCCAACGCAAAGGTCGATGCCGGGACACGCGTCCAGATCATACAATCGGCCGAAGATGTGTGGAAACAGGCTCAGGCCGGAACAAATATCGCGCAAAAGACCTACCAGCGCATGGAGGCGTTGTTCCAGAAAGGCGTCATAAGCGCGCAGAAGCGCGACGAGGCCAAAGCTGCCTATGAGGTCGCCAGATCGGGAGAAGCCGCCGCCAAGAGCGCATATGAACTCGCGCGTTCAGGTGCGCAGAAAGAAGACAAACAGGCCTCTTCTGCAATGGTCAAGGTCGCCAAAGCCGGTGTCAGCAAGGCCAACGCTCTGCTTGAAGACCAGTATCTGACCGCTCCTTTCGACGGAGAAGTGACTGTCATATATCCCAATGTAAGCGAACTTGTGGCCACAGGCGCGCCGATCATGACCATCCAGAAAGATGGCCACTGGGCCGTATTCAATGTGCGCGAGACTCTTCTCAAGGACATAACCCTGGGCTCCAAGATCAAGGTCCGTATCCCCGCTCTCGACAAAGACACGGTGATGGACGTATTCTACATCAAGGACCTCGGCACATACGCCAACTGGCAGGCCACAAAAGCCACAGGCGACTACGATGCACGCACGTTCCAGATAAAAGCGCGTCCGGCGTCTCCTGTTAAAAACTTCCGTCCGGGAATGTCTGTGATCTACCTCGGTGTCGAGAAAAAATGAACGGTGAGACTAAAATAGGGAAAACGGGAGCATGGGCCATAATGGTCCGCTCGATGGTACAGATCGTGCGTCGTCCGCTGATGTGGGTGGCTATGCTCGGACTGCCGCTCTTCATGTTCCTGTTCGTCACGTCGATGTTCGAGAAGGGACTCCCGACGCGCATACCCGCCGCCATTGTCGACCGCGACGGCACATCGCTCTCCCGTCAGATCACCCAGACTCTCGGAGGAATGCAGATGGTCGACCTCCGCGAAACACCGAACTCATATACCGAAGCGCGCCATGACATGCAGGAGGGGAAGATCTACGGATTCTTCCTCATTCCCGAGAATTTCGAGGCGGATCTGCTTTCGGGTCGCGCCCCGGAGATCACATTCTATACCAATATGGTATATTTCGTGCCCGGTTCTCTGCTGTTCAAGACGTTCAAGGCTACCGCGATATATACCAAAGCTGGCGTGGCCGCATCTGTAGCACAGGCGGCCGGACAGGATCCGGAGACGGCGGCGCCGCTGCTCCAGCCGATCAACATCGTCTCGCGTCCCATAGGAAACCCGCTCATGAACTATGGCATATATCTCGCCAACTCGTTCATTCCCGCCGTCCTCCAGCTGATGATCATGCTCGTCACCGCATTCTCGCTCGGCCAGGAGATAAAATATCACACTTCGGTCCGCCTGCTGCGCATGGCCCGCGGATCCATACTGCGTGCGATATATTCCAAGATATTGCCTCAGACCGTGATCTGGTGGATAATCTCCGTGTTCATGTTGGCATGGCTTTACAAATTCAACCACTTCACAATGCAGGGTTCGTGGGGATGGATGATCCTTTCCGAGCTCCTTTTCGTGATGGCCTCACAGGGATTCGCCATATTCGTGTTCGGTCTGCTGCCTAATCTCCGCCTTTCACTGTCGATCTGCGCGCTGACAGGCATCCTCACGTTCTCGATAGCCGCCTTCTCCTTCCCGGAGGAAAGCATGTATCCGGCCATGAGTATCTTCAGCTGGCTTATGCCCGTACGCTACAACTTCCTCATATATGCCGACCAGGCCCTGAACGGCCGCGACATATTCTATTCGCGCATATGGTTCGTTGCCTACTTCGTCTATATCCTCCTGCCCCTGACGGTCATGTGGCGTATAAAGAGGTTTATGGCACGCCCCGTCTATGCTCCCTAAAATCCTGCCGACATGAGAAAGATAAGACAATATTTCAAAGGTGTTTTCGAGGTCTACTGCCGCGAATTCAAACTTGTGCTGCATGATCAGGGCCTCATATTGTTCATCACTTTCCTCCCGCTTGTGTATCCTGTCATATATTCATTGATATACAATCCCGAGCTTGTGAAAGACGTGCCAATGGTAGTGGTGGATCATGACCGCACGCCGTTGAGCCGCGAGCTCGTACGCAATATAGACGCCTGCGACGAAGCCTGGGTACGGGGTTATGCCGCCGACCTGTCGGAAGCACGTCGGGCCATGGACAGTCACAAGTGTTTCGCGATACTCGAGATTCCGGAAGGATTCGAGCGCAAGGTCGGACGGACCGAGACGGCACCGGCCGTGATGTACTGCGACATGACACTCCTGCTGCGTTATCGAGGATTTCTTGTGGCCACGACCGAGGTCATGCAGGCCATGGGATCGGAACTTATGGCCGAAGACATAAACCGGATCGCTCCTCTGGCAGCCACTGTCGCCACCGGCGATCTCCTGCCTATCGACAATATATCCATGGGCAACATACGCAACGGCTTCGACTCGTTCATCATGCCCGGGGTGCTGATCCTCATCCTTCACCAGTGCATAGTCCTCGCCTTAGGAATGGCCGGAGGCGCGAGACGCGAGAAGACATCGCTCATAGGCTACGACCCGCACAACAATTCCCGGTTCGTGTCGGCCACAATGCTCGGACAGTCGCTCTGTTATTTCACATTGCTTATTTTGCCCTCTATATATATGATCCATTATGTGCCGCTGATGTTCCGGTTCCCCATGGCCGGCAATCTGCTCGAGGAACTCGCGTTCCTGCTGCCGATGGCCATAGCCTGCTTCGGCATAGGATTCGTATTCCAGGGTTTTGTCACGGAGCGTGAGTCGGTATTCGTAAGCTGGGTGGTGACATCGCTGATCCTGCTGCTTCTGTCGGGTCTCATCTGGCCGCGTTATGACATGTATGGCGTCTGGAAAGCGTTGTCCGACATGTGTCCCTCCACGTGGGCGGTCGAAGGTTTCATAAAGATGAATTCAAACGGCGCCGATCTCTCGCAGGTCAGACATGAATACATCATGCTCTGGCTCAACGCGGCCGGCTGGATGGCAGTGGCTTATTGCGTGCAACGCTGGAAAGTGCTTCCTTCGATATACGGAAAGAAAGGCCTCTCCGTTCATAAGGAAGTACTGCAGTGTGAATCATGAAATTTACGGATAGGATACAATATTGTGTGATATACGCCATATTCTGGTGTATATCTCTGATCCCGTTGAAAATACTTTATGCGTTCTCGGATCTCGGCGCCTGGTTTCTACACAGTGTGGCTGGATACCGTCGCAGGGTGGTGCATGACAATCTGACGTCTTCGTTTCCTGAGAAAAGCAGGGAAGAGATAGAAATTATCGAACGCAGATTCTATAATTTCCTCACAGATTATGCTTTCGAGACCATAAAGATGCTGACAATGAGCCGTAAGACCGTCATGCGTCGGCTCCGCGTCGAGAACGCGGAAGTTGTAAACGACGCGGTGGCCCGGGGGCGCAGCGTGACTCTCATGCTCGGACATTACTGCAACTGGGAATGGGTCAGTTCTCTTCCGTTGCACTTTGCCCCCGACACGGTATGCGCGCAGGTCTATCATCATCTGCACAGCCGGGCAATGGACGAAGTCTTCATGAAAATCCGTACCCGTTTCGATGCCAACAATATAGAGATGGCCGACATCATGAGGCGGCTTATCGGATGGAAACGGCAGGGCATACCTACGGTCACGGGATTTATAGCCGATCAGTGTCCCGGTCTCGACATACATCTTTTCGTGGATTTTCTCAACCATGATACCGGAGTATATACCGGTCCTGAACGGATCGCCGGATTTCTCGATTCGGAAGTCCTGTTCTGCCACATGTCCCGCCCGCGGCGTGGCGAATATGTACTGAAATTTGTACCCGTCACCTCCGAGCCTAAAAAGATCCCCACATTCGATATGACACGCCGCTATTTCGAGCTTCTCGAGGACAATATACGCGAGGCTCCCGAATACTGGCTGTGGAGCCACCGCCGCTGGAAACGCACCCGCGCCGACTTCATGGAGCACTGGGGAGACCGCGCGGAAGGAATGCTCTCGCGCCTCTGAGCATCTTATTACAATATCACCAAATTACAAAACCGTTCTGACATAAAACAAAGCCAGCAATAAAGAAGCCGCGCCAAAATTGACGCGGCCTCTTTATTGCTGACTGTACTGCATGTGCAGCTTCTGGATTATCTGACAAATATCTTGACCATCTTGTCTCCGGCCTTGACCATGTAAACACCCTGAGTCACCGCATGACTGCAATCTCCATATCCGGAGAAATTAAGAATGCCGTCGACCGTGAATATTCTTACCGGACGCCCTTCGGCACCAAGGACACTGATTATGCCGTCGGAAACAGTGACTGCAATGCCGTCTTCATAGGTCAAACCCGAAACTCCGCTGGGAACAACGACATTTGAGAAGCGTGATTCGCCCGTCGTATAGACAGCTGTAACAGCAAATCTGTCATCGATACTTCCGGGACAAGATAAATTACGACCGTCAATAATAGATTCATTCACCTTCTTGCTATTCCGATAGAAATTATACCCTGTAAGCTCGAAATCTTTCGGCATACCGGTCCCGGGAATATATGTTATGTCATCCAGTCCCATTACGAATCTGTCGACAGACGTGCACTTGATCGCGAAATACATGGTGCCTTCTGGAAGATCTACCGACGTTTTGGTCCATTCTGAAGGAGCAGACCCCTTATAAACCAATCGGAAATCAGATAGATCGGTTCCTCTGGAAGAGGCATATACCTCAAAGGTTTCCTCTCCATAAGAGAATGAATTGAGGCTCCGTGTCATGAACGATATGGTCTGCGCGTTTCCTGTCAGAACCGGTGATATCAGCCAGTCGTCGTTTTTGCGGTCGAGATCACAGAAAGAGACAAGGAACTGATGTCCCGAACTCGGACGCCATGTCACATCCTCATCCGACATCTCTATGCCGAGGGCCCAAAGATTGAACCCCTGCCATGACTTTGCCTTCTCCCGATATGGGAAATGCATGCCAAGAATACCGAATGTACCGTCTTCTCCGTCAACGTCGACTGTAATCCAGTCTCCGATCTCATCAATAATGAAAGGTTCATAGGTCTCAAAGTCCTCGGTTACGGCAACAGCCTCAGGTTCTGTCCAGGGATCAGGTTCTTCCCAACCGAAATCATATGCCGATGGATTGCCCGATACGATAAGCTTCTGTGGAGCGGGATATAATGGAATATGATTGCGGACACCTTTAGAAGAAATATTGTTGGCCACATTGTCATCTACATCATAAACTACCTTGACGGCAAGATCCGATTTCTCGTCATATCCAAGATCGATCTCATGCGTGAATTCCACAATCTCTGTGGCATCTACGGCAAGTCCCGGTCTATCCACTTCCGAAAGGAGTGTCTCCCCGTTATAGAATTGCACTTTATATACCCCCGCCGGTTTCTCTCCCTCATTTGTCACTTCGGCGGTCACCGTCTGGGGTTCGCCACAGTAAAAATTATTCCGGGACACAAGATTCACGGACAGATCATTATTGAAAACATCGCGAATGGTTATATCATCGACAAAGATGCGAGACATATTTACCGCCTCTCCAAGAAATGCCAGTTGGAAACGTTCCAGATAATTATAGCGGTTGAGCGGCACCTTCACCAATGTCCATTCGTCTGATGTATCGTCAAGCACAATCTCTACAATCGGCTCCCACATTCCGGTCGCATTGCCTTCAACAGTGAGCTTCTGACCGGCCGAATGGTCTCCTCTGTATCGGAATTCAAGCACAGGATGTCGCGCTGTGGAAAGATCTATGCAACCCGACAGCAATCTGGTCTTGTCTCCACTCGATACAGGATTGAAAAATACCGCACCTTTATCGTCATCATAAGGATCGACACCCAGTCCATATTCCTCATTCCACATCAGCCATACGGATTTTCCGGCCCTGTCAACAACCTGATTTTCCCAGACAGGATAAGTCGTGAATCCGCTTGCGAATGATTCGGCGAACGGAAGCGCATATCCTTCGCCTCCCACTACCATGCAATTGGAAATCGCCGAAGCACCGTTCCCGATTTCATTCTCCGCTGAAAGGACATAGATAACCGTCGTTTGATCTGTAAAATCACATACATCGTCATATTCACATACATTTCCTATGGAAAGCGAAAGCACCTCTATATCGCCGCCATTGACATAGCGACCTATTTTATAGTTTACCGTAGCCGGATCCACGTTTCCTCCATTCGCGCCTTCCGGAACGTCCCAGGTCAGATGTACGGTATTTCCCGTCACCTTACCCATGAAATTGCGTGGCATTCCGGGTTTGTCGGCTCCGGTGTAGGTTTTTGTTCTGGTGGATATGCTGCGTCCTGCCTCGTTAGAAGTATATATATCTATATCATTGGCACCCTCTGCAGTCGCCAGAACTACAGTCTGCCATGAACCCGGCGCCGGACTCTGAATAGTTTTGAAAAGTCTGCCATTGACATATATTTCCGCATCTTTCAGAGAATTCAGTTCTGTTCCGTCGTTAGCCTCAACCGNNAGAACCTCAAAGTCGCAGAATGGGCCCCCCAGGGAGCAGGCACCGTCTCCACCTCTGTCACCGGAGCTGGAGCAGCAAACGGAGATCCCTCAAAACGCAGATCGTCGACAGCAAGCTTGAACTGATCGGCAGCGCTCATAGCATGGAATCCAAGATGCCAGTCTCCGGTGTTGTCTACTGTAACAGGAAGTGAATAGTCGAACCACGCCCATGACTCCGCGTTATCTATCTGTTCAGGATCAAGCACAGTCACGGACATGGCCGCTGCCGCAGGCTCGTTACCCAGTCTCACTTCAAGGACCTCGGGAAAGGCATTCACCATAAGACTCGACGCTTTGAAAGAAAGTGTATATTTCACACCTGCCTCCAGATGAAGAGCCGGAGAGAACAACCAGTCATCCTTCGGATTTTCAGACGAGTATACACACTGGGCATATGCCTCGTCATCACCCGAATAGCGCTCCCATGTCGCACCATCGGCCGCTATATCGGATATGGTATAAAGATTAAATCTTTCCTCCTCCGAGAAATCATCGCTCCAGGGCATCCGGAACCCGGGGCCCGCCACAATACGAGCCGAAAGTGTCGCCTCGCCCTCTTTGCCTGAACAGACTGGCGTGACTGACAGCTGCAATGCAGTGGGTTCCGTAAAATCTGATGTATATTCCATCTCGGTCGCTGTAGCGGATTCTGCCACGACTTGGCCAGACGGCACAACGGCAACCTTATACGTCATGGCATCCCGGTCTACAAAACCGCCATGCACTCCATTCCGGGAAGCCGACCAACTTATAGAGATCGTGTTGCCTTTTGCCGTGGCTGTCACAGTCTCTGGTGAGACAGGTGTGTCATTACCCGCATATGTGTGTTTCTCCGATACGGATTCGCTGTTATCCGACCCGCCGCGCAACAATACTTCTACTGTCACTTCTCCACGCGCTGCGACAGCTATGTTTCTCTCTACCCGCACGCCTGGATCGGCAGAACCGNNCAAGCATCTGATCTCCACATTTCACGGCATATGACACTGAGCCTTGAAGTGTCCCTCCGCCATATGTTTCCGATGGCATCGTAAAAGAAACCTTGCCATTACCTTCCGCATCGGAAAAATCAACAGATAGATCTGCGATAAGAGCCGGAGCCTCCGACGAAACGACTGTATAAGGAATGGCTATGCTGCAGAATTGCTCGCCATTAGGCGTATCCATAAGCTTCTTACCCTCGCCCGTAGTAAGATCGACCTCGTAAATGGCGCCTGCATTGTACTTTGAGTCAACTGCCCAGAAAAGCCTCCCGCTCTTGTGGTCGAAAGCGGCGGCCGCATAAGTTTTCTGAAAAGACGTTTTCGTATTGCCTATGCGTGTCAGCGCGCCTGTCTCCTTATCTACCCTATACAATGCCGGATAATAGGAATTCATATAGTCAGAAGTGTCAGAATCATAACCCGAGATCATATATATTTCCCCTTTGGCATTTGCCGCCATACCGTAAGCTATACCTTTGTCTCCTCCCGGAATGGACGCGATCTTGGTTACTTTGCCGTTAGAAAGATCAATCGTACAGAAAGAATAAGAAGACGGCCACATACCGAACTGATCAAGAAAACATCCATACACCGTACCCGTAGTCGCATCATACGCCACTGCCGTGGGCTTTCCTGAATCAGATGTGTCTATCTTGACTTCGGATTTTACACCTCCCGACCAGTCCGAGGTATCGTAACGAAATATAGATGACGAAGAAAATGCATAGTAACTTCCGTCAGGAGTGTAAAAACCGCCCTGCGCCATTGACAACGAATAGTCATCCGCCGTGACAAGTTCTTGCATGTCAAAATCTCCACCGACTGTAAAACTGCATATACGCGGAGTCTGCCATGACCTGTTTTGCGCCATGACTCCATAGATAGTTACAGGGGCGCACTCTGACGCACTCTGCGAGAATACTCGTCCCGGCAATACGGACACCGGAGGGAACAAACCCGACAGATTAGGTTCGAGAACAGTCACGCCCCCATTGAAGGCACCTGCGATCTTTCGCGAGTCTGCTGTGTCACTCCACGGTGTCCCGGAGAATCCGGAAGCCAATGCCGCCAATGCCGGAACTGCCACAGTCACGGCCAGTGCTTTAAGTAATGTTTTTTCTTTCATAAAATAAGTTGTTAATGATGTCTTAACGGCAAGCCTTGGAATTATGAAAATCTGTGATTTGATATCCCGGGAAGCCGATAGCCATTGATTTGGGCGCAAAATAAACAAAATAACAAGACTATGGCTTGAACTGGTTCAAGTCGATAATATTTTTTTTATTTTTATTGCAAATTGCATCACGGCATGCGCTTTATCCAACGCATACCGCATACTGTTGCCGATAACGCATATATAGCTGCATTCTTTAATTCATAAGTCTATATTGTCCTTGAATCGCCTTTTAAGACGAGAAAAATATTCCGGTGTTATCCCGAGATACGAGGCAAGTATTCTTTGCGGCACATCACGAAGTAATTCCGGTCTGAGACATAGAAGCGACTTGAAACGCTCAGCTGCACTGCCGTTGTAGATGCGGGCGTTTTTGTATTCCTGAAAAAAAAGCTCTTCCTGAACATAACTGAGCATCCATAATGCTGCCTCGTGACATTCCGACACCAGTCGCTGCCAATCTGCGCGAGAAATTACTATAAGTTCGCCTTTCCCCCATATATCTACCTGATAATATGAATTAAGATTTTTTACAAATGAATATTTGTTATAGAATACCGTACCGGGCAAAGCAAAGGCAAACGTACGTTCCCGGTCTCCGTCGAAATCACTGAAACGCACTATGCCCCTCTTGACGACATATACATTGGTATCTGTCACACCCGTCTCGGTCAGCACAGACCCCGAGTCATAACAGCGCGAAACGCCCAATGAAAGAAACCGGTCAAGAAGTTCGTCAGAAGGAATGTGAGCGCATTCTTTGCGCAAAAGAGCTTTAAGCTTTTCCATTTAGCAACATTTGTCCCGTCTACGTATATATGAGGATTTAATGACAAATTTAACAAATTATCCCCATATCGCCACATCCTGGAAGTGTTTTTTCTATAATGACACGTAATTTAACATATACTTCATACGTGTGTCTCTCCCGTGATGTCACACTAAATTAAATCGGGATATGCGGAAATATCGGCAACTTTCATTAACTTTGCATTCGAAACAAGAGCCGCGACAACAGGCTCTCCATTTGACATCACAATGAAAGAACTTCTGTCTTTTCTAAAAAGGTATGCCGGCCCTTACAAGCGCGACATAACTCTAAGCATACTTTTCAATTTCCTTACCGCATTCTTCACTCTCTTTTCATTCGCTTTCATAATCCCGATCCTGCAGATGCTGTTCGGTCTCAGCGACACGAACTATGTCTACATGGACTGGGGTGACGCATCGGCAAAGGATGTCGTGGTCAATAACTTCTACTGCTTTATGGGAAACATGATCACCGAGCACGGAGGATCATTCACTCTCGCCTTTCTCGGAATAGCTCTTGTCATCACATGCCTGCTGAAAGTCATGACCGCATATCTGAGTGAATTTTTCACGATTCCCCTGCAGAACGGCGTGGTCCGCGACATCAGAAGAGAGATGTACAACAAGATTGTGTCGCTCCCTATCGGATTTTTCACTTCCGAACGCAAAGGCGACATCATGGCGCGCCTGTCGGGTGACGTGCAGGAAGTGCAGAACTCCGTGATGGCCAGCCTTTTCTCTCTGGTAAAATATCCTATCATGATCATTGCCTGCCTCGGCATGATGATAGTCATCAGCTGGAAACTCACTATTTTCGTATTCATAATGCTTCCTTTCATCGGAGGCGTCATGGGTGCGGTAGGCAAGAAACTTAAGGCCAAATCGCTCACCTCGCAAAACAAATGGGGCGAAATCCTCTCCGACACCGAGGAAACCATCGGCGGTCTCAGAGTCATCAAGGCGTTCAATGCCGAAAAAACCATGGAACGCAGATTCGCCCGCCAGACCCAACAGTTCTACAACATCAACAACAGTGTCAGCAGGCGCACTGCCCTCGCCCACCCCATGAGTGAATTCCTCGGCACAATAGCAGTGGCCATAATCCTCTGGTTCGGCGGAAGCCTGATTCTTTCAAACCACTCCGACATCGACGGTCCGACCTTCATATCNNTATATGGTGATGTTCTACAGCATGATCAACCCTGCCAAGGATCTGTCGAAGACATCCTACACGGTGCGCAAGGGTATGGCCGCCAAAGAGCGTATCGACAAGATTCTAAATGCCGTCAATCCGATCGCGGATCCGTCTATGCCGAAAGAACTCCCATCTGACGCAACAGGCAAGAGCAGCGTGACTTTCAGAAATGTGACTTTCGGCTACAACGATGACCGTGACGTGCTGAAAGACATCACGCTCCGGGTAAATCCCGGCGAGACGGTAGCGATAGTCGGACAATCCGGCTCGGGCAAATCCACTCTCGTGGATCTGATTCCGAGATTCTGGGACATCGAGAAAGGCGAGATCCTCGTCGACGACATCAATGTCAAGGATCTACGCGTCAAGGATCTACGGTCGCTCATGGGCAATGTCAATCAGGAAGCCATCCTTTTTAATGACACCATTTTCAACAATATCGCTTTCGGTGTCGACAACGCCACGCGCGAGCAGGTGGAGGAAGCCGCAAGAATAGCCAATGCCCACGACTTCATAATGGAGACGGAAAACGGCTATGACACCGTGATAGGCGACAGGGGCTGTCGGCTCTCGGGGGGACAGCGCCAACGCATCAGCATAGCGCGTGCCATCCTGAAGAACCCTGCCATTCTTATTCTCGATGAAGCGACTTCGGCTCTCGATACTGAAAGCGAACGTCTCGTGCAGGATGCGCTTGAGAAACTTATGAAAGAACGCACCACGATTGTCATCGCCCACAGGCTGTCGACAATCGTCAACGCCGACAAGATATGCGTGCTCCATGAAGGCGAGATCGCCGAGATAGGCACCCACGAGGAACTGCTCGGACGCAACGGCATATACAAGAAACTCGTCGACATGCAACAGGTGTAAGCCACCGGTGCCTTCAGAAATTTATTAAAAAAATCTCTAAGATTCACGAATATGGAAGAAGAGGAGAAAAAAAACGAAATTGACAATCAGACACCCCCGCCCGTGCCTGAAAAAGATAAAATGGATCTTGAGAAAGAATGGGCCGACCGGCTCGGCATGTCTTTCGATCCGGAGGTGGCCGAAAAGGCTGTCAGTGATCCCCGACCCGATGAACTCCCGCCGGTCTATCTCATGCCCGAGGGTACACAGCTTCCTCCCAAAATGCCTCAGGAACCCATGCCGCCCACATATCTTGTGTGGTCGATTATCGCTACAATATGCTGTTGCCTCCCCGCAGGAGTCGCTGCGATCATCTTCAGCTCGCAGGTAAGTTCCCGCTATTATGCCCGCGACTTCAAGGGAGCGCGTCGTGCATCGCGTCAGGCCGAGATATGGATCATCGTCTCTATTGTCACCGGCATCATAGTCAATGCGCTCTATATGCCTCTGTCGCTCCTTATCCAGTCGTGAGACGCCGGCTGATATACCGGATATCAGGCATAATAATCGCGACAGTCTTAGTGGCGCTTTATTTCATCTTTAATCCGGCCGACTCCGAATGGGCGCCGAAATGCGCATTCCATGCCCTGACCGGATATGACTGCCCCGGGTGCGGAAGCCAGAGAATGCTTCACGCGCTGCTTCACGGCGACATAGCGAGAGCATGGCGCGCCAACGCTTTCATACTCTGTCTTATTCCGCTGCTCGCACTGATGCTGTGGTCAGCCACGTTCCGCACCCGTCATCCCCGGCTGTATGCCGTCCTCAACTCCCCTTTGGCGATCATCACGGTCACTGCCGCCTTGATAATATGGACAATAGCCAGAAACATCTGATATTTACCGATCATGCGCCCACCTCTTTTCATATTAGGATACATGGCATGTGGCAAGACCACATTCGGTCGCGCTCTCGCACGCGCCACCGGCCGTGAGTTCATTGATCTCGACTTCTATATCGAGCAACGTTTCCACAAGAGCATACCCGAGATTTTCGCTGAGCGCGGAGAAAATGAATTCCGCCGCATGGAGAGTGCGATGCTCCGGGAGGTCGGCGAATTCGAGAACGTAATAATCGCATGCGGGGGAGGCACACCCTGTTTTAACGATAATATGGATTATATGCTCGGACAGGGGACTACCCTCTTTCTGGAGGCATCGGAAGAAAAAATCGTATCAAGGCTTATCGAAAACAGTTCCAGACGTCCGCTCATGGCCGGGAAAAAGCCGGATGAAATCCGCCGCTCCGTCAGAGACGGACTGGCCGGAAGAATGTCCTGCTACACCCGCGCCCACATCCGCTTTTCCGGAGAAGAACTCGAAGACCGCAATCAGATATCAGACACTGTAACCAAATTTTTAGAGCTATATACTTACGAAGTCATTTAAAAGAACCGTTCATGACAGACCTCTTGGAGATGTTTTTTACATTGTTTTTGCAAACCGCATATATTTCTTTTTTTAAAAAAATTTACTAACTTTGCTTTCGGGTAATAAGAAGTTGTTTAAACTTTTATTCATTTCTTTCGGTTTTGTAGAAAAAAGTTTAAACAATAAAGTTTAAACTTCTTCAGAATATTTATAAGTTTAGACAACTTCAATAACAAAAAGCATAGGTTATGACAGAGACTAAGAAAAACAACACGATCGAGCCTCAGACTGAGATTGAAATAATTGAGGCCGTTTCTCCCGGAATCCATATAGGACTTTTAGGCAATTATGCCGATACAGACGAAACACGCTTTCTGCTGACACCGGAGGCCTGCGGCCTTCTCACATCCGGCGGAATAAAGATTTCAATGGAATCCGGAGCCGGTGTTGATATCAGTTTCAAAGACGAGACCTATGCGGAATATGGTGTGAAGATAGTCACGCGTGAGGAAGCTCTCAAATGTCCGATTGTACTTTCATACAACCCCCTGCGGGCCAAAGATGTCAAAAAAATGACTCCTGGAGCCGTTCTGCTCTGCATGATGGGCGACCAGCTTTTCGAGACATCGGTCATCAAGGCTCTGCTCGACCGCAAGATAGCATGCGGATGTCTTGACAACATGTATTCTCACCACGATGTCGAGATCTTTGCCGATATAGTCCATGAGATAGACGGACGCGCCGCCATAATGTATGCTCAGGAATCCCTCTCGTATCTCGGCGGGGGCAAAGGCGTGCTCCTGGCAGGTGTAGCCGGTCTGAATCCATGCGAGGTATTGATCATCGGCAGCGGAACCGAATCGATAGCCGCCGCCAATGCGGCTGTCGGTACCGGCGCCAAAGTCGTACTTATGGATAATGACGTTTCCGCGCTGCAGCTCGCACGGCCTCTGTGCGACTCGCGCGTCGAACTCGTCGCCGTACACCCGCGCGTGCTTACAAACCGGGTGAAATCGGCCGATGTCATCATAACCGGAAACACGACACGCGAATTCGAGTTTCCAAAGAATCTGTCGTCATCGCTCAAGGACAGCGTCTATGTCATAGATCTCAATGAGTCGCATCCATCTGTGTCCGTACCGCGCACGGTGGCCATGGCGCTTTCCAATCCTCTGACCAATTTCTTCAACGAGATGTCGATCAAGAACGGATTTATAGGCATGATGGTGACTACTGTCGGCGTGCAGTGCGGTATGGTCACTTATGAAGGCAAGCTCGTCGACAAACTCATAGCTTCTTTTCTTTCGCTTCCGAGCATCGATATCCGCGTGATGCTGTCGAGCACAAACTGACAATCCCATTGATGACCGCAGCATGAACGAACGCCCTGTATTGATCCATCTCATCTCGTCAAACCGATGGGGAGGCGCGCAGCGATACGCTTTCGACATCTGCAATCATTACCATTCGGAGGGATGGCGCGTCGCCGCCGTGACGCGCGATGCCAAAGTAGTCGACAGTCATTTCAAAGAGGCCGGAATACCGCTGTTTCATGCTCCGCTGAGAGGATTCTTCGATCCTGCCTCGGCTGTCATAATTGCCCGGGTGATCCGCGATCTGCCGGTAGACCGTTCATATGTCCATGTACACAGGTATCGCGACGCGTTCACTGTCTTTCTTGCCAAACGCCTTGCCAAACGCCCCGACATAAGGATCATATCGACCCGGCACACCGTAAGGCAGGGCCGCAACTCATGGCTGTTCCGAAGGATCTACGAAAAGATAAACGCTCATATATTTGTCTCAGAGACCGCTTTCAGAAAGTTCAGGGTACCATGGCCCGACCGCCTGCCGATGCGTAAAGAAACCGTGCACATTCTGCACAACAGCATAAATATCCCTGAGGGTGACTTCCTCCCCGAACCTGCGAAAGGCCCCATATTCGCCATCTATGCAGGCCCGCTGGTCAGAGGCAAGGGTATCGAGACAATTATAGATGCCCTCGTGTCGCTACGCGACCTGAGACTGAGACTGCGCATCGTAGGGCGCGGCAATCCCGACTATCTCGATTCCCTCCGCCGACGGGCCATGACGAGAGGAGTCATGGAGATAATCGACTGGAAAGCGCTTAGAGACACCCCTACCGACATTATCAACCAATCGCATTTCGCGGTCCTTCCGTCAGTCGAAAGAGAGGCGTTCGGACTGCCCAACATATATGTCATGGCTGCGGGACGCCCGCAGATATGCTCTCCCAATGGCGCCCAGTCGGAATATTTGGTCGACAATGAATCCGCCATCTTCGTCCCTCCGGCCGATGCTCACGCGCTTGCCGAAGCCATGAGACGCCTCGCCACAGACAGTTCTATTCGCGAACGTATAGGGAGATGCGCGCGTCAGGCTTATATGGACAATCTTTCATGGCAATCGTTTATTCCGCGTCTCACGGCAATTTACGAAAATGCCTGAACATGTTCTCCCGGCCGAGAACCATCTCGGCATCCGGATGGTTATTAAGACAAATTCCATCAATTTAACATATTTTGATTATGAAAAAACTGTTTATGTCTCTCGGCCTCGCAGGCTTGATGCTGCTTGGCGCATGCGGCCACAAGAACGCTGAATCCGCCGACACTGACACAATTGTCGAGCAAACCGTCACAGTCATTACCGAGACGCCGGTAAGTGTATCTTCTGCCGCCGAATTGCAGCAGGCTCTGGAAGAAAACAACTGGAAAATCAATGACAAGGGCGACATAGTCACCCCCGACGGTACGGTTGTAATGACATTCGGCGATGCCGCGCAGGCATATGGCGCATATTACAAGGAGACTATGGAGAATTCCGGCAAGTCGTTTGCCGAGGCTGTAAAATCAGCCGGTTCCGAAGTCGGAGCCGCAGCTGAGGCTGCCGTAGAACGCACGAAAGAAAAAGCCTCGGATGCGGTTGAGGCGGCCAAAGACAAGGCGTCCGATGCTGTCCAGTCTGCAAAAGACAAGGCTTCGGAGGCTGCCCAGAGTGCTGATAAGGCAGCGCAGGATGCAAAGGCAAAAGCTGCACAGGCCACACGCGATGCAAAAGAGAAAGCTGGCAAAGCGGCCGAAAACGCCGGTAAAGCCGTCAACGACTTTGTCAACCGATAATCTACCAGCCAACAACCAACCTGACAGGCGTGATCAC
>DAAV01000138.1:12643-29120 GCA_001701295.1 Bacteroidales bacterium H10 | reverse complement strand
GCGCCTCTCCGAAGCGGTGATTACCACCCGGATATGGGAGCAGCGCCTCTCCGGGGCGTTGATTATCAATCGTATACCAGCCACATTTTTAAGATAACACATATTGACAATTTATCAACACCTGCCATTATCACAAATGTGACGATAGAAAATGTTACTTCAGTGATAAAAGGTATTACGATATTCTGCGTGTCCGCAGTTTGAGAAAGAACTTTTTATAATCACCTGTTATACAACATATTAAATAGCGTCAAACCATTGTCAGATACGGTATGTACGCCATGTTTTTCATCGTCTCGGAGAGACGATGCTCCAAGTCTGATACGCGTTTTGTCAGGTCATTCCTCTCCCGGATAATGAACTGAGAAGGCGTGTCAATGCGGCTGTATGGATTTTTTTCGCTAATTTTGCAGTCTATTAATGCACTTAAAGACTGATAAAGTGGAAAAGAATGCCAAGATCTATGTGGCCGGACACCGCGGAATGGTCGGTTCGGCTATCGTGCGCGAACTTCAGCGCCAGGGTTACACCAATATCATTACCCGTACCCACTCTGAGCTCGACCTGACAAATCAGGCCGCTGTCGACACGTTCTTCGCCGAAGAACGTCCGGAATATGTGTTTCTCGCTGCAGCAAAAGTCGGCGGCATAGAAGCCAACGATTCCGCACCCGCCGATTTCATGTACATGAACATGATGCTGGAGATGAACGTGATCCACGCCGCGTGGCGCAACGGTTGCCGCAAACTCGAATTCCTCGGATCTTCCTGCATCTATCCGCGTATGGCTCCGCAGCCGATGCCGGAATCATGCCTGCTGACATCCGCTCTTGAGAAAACCAACGAGGCTTACGCCCTCGCCAAAATATCGGGTCTGAAATATTGCGAATATCTTAACCGTCAATATGGCACGGACTTCATTTCCGTGATGCCTACCAATCTATACGGTCCCAACGACAATTATCATCCCACCCACTCCCACGTACTCCCGGCTCTGATCCGCCGCTTTCATGAAGCAAAGGAGGCAGGACTGCAGACAGTGACATGCTGGGGCGACGGATCCCCTCTGCGCGAATTCCTCTACGTCGACGATCTCGCCAATCTCTGCGTGTTCCTTATGCAGAACTATTCCGGCAATGAGACCGTGAACGCCGGCACCGGCAAGGAACTGACAATCCGCGAGCTCACAGAAGTAGTGGCACACACCGTCGGGTATGAAGGAAAGATACTGTGGGATACCACCAAGCCTAACGGAACTCCGCGCAAACTCCTCGATGTGTCGAAGGCCACCGCGCTCGGATGGACATACAAGACAGAACTCGAAGAGGGTGTGCGACTCGCCTACGAGGACTTCCTCAACAATCCCATGCGCGCGGAAAGATAAACCTCACTGATGACCGATTCCGAAAAGAAATATCTGCCCGCCGAAAAGTGGGTCTCGTGGGGAGCGTTACTGATACTTCTCGTCACGTATTGGCTGACAGTCGCTCCGACAGTCTCTTTCTGGGATTGTCCGGAGTATGTGTCGGCGGCATATCTGCTCGAAGTCGGCCATCCGCCGGGCAATCCTGTGTGGATGCTCGTCGAACGCATAATTACCTTGCTCGCTCCGGCGCCCCGCTACGCGGCGCTGGCCATCAATCTTTCTTCCGGACTGTTCACGGCCTTTGCGGCGTTCTTTCTCGCAAAAACCATATTCCGCGTGGGGCTATGGGTTCTGCTGAAGCTGCCGAGACGCCGCATTCCGGCACCTCTCGCCGCGGCAGGAGGCGCACTTACGGGCGCACTGATGTTCGGATGGTGTGATTCGGCATGGTATTCCGCCGTCGAGGCCGAGGTTTATGCCATGTCGATATTCATGACAGCCCTGTGTGTATGGCTTATGACCAAATGGGCCGGCACTCGCGACAGGCGCGATTCGTGGCGTCTTCTTATTCTGATAGCCTATCTCTTCGGCCTGAGCATCGGCGTGCATCAGCTCAATCTGCTGTGCATACCGGCGCTTGCCATGATATGGGCGGTCAGACGGGGCATACATTCGGTGCGCGGACTTGTCCTGATCTTCATTCTCTCTCTCGCGGTCGTGGCATGCGTGCTCATGGGCATGATGCCGTCGACAATAGCTCTGGCCGCACAATTCGAGATCATAGCCGTCAACCGGCTCAACCTGCCGGCTCTTTCGGGAGTCGTCATATATGTCCTGCTTCTGGGCGTCTCGCTCCTTCTCGCTATCTACGCCACTCGGCGCACCGTACACCGGATGCTGATAGCCACCGCATGCTGGCCGGCTATATTCCTCTCGGGTATTTTCATTTTTTCCGACAGGTTCCTGATCGGAGCTGCAGTATCGGCCGTGGCAAGCATTCTTCTTGTCAGCGGAACGAATTTCAAATCAAGACGTCTCTGTCTGGCCATGTGGATGCTCGCCATGCTGCTTACCGGATATTCATCTTACGCGCTCATACCCATAAGGGGCGATATTCCCTCTCCAGCCAATTCGGCGATGCCGGGCGAGCCTTTTGCATTCGCATCCTATCTGAACCGCGAGCAATACGGGGCAAAGCCTCTTCTCTACGGACCTACCCCCTACAGCAAACCGATGCTCCGCGAGGATTATGACTCCGCAGGAAATACATCTTACAGATTATATCAGCTCGAATACTACCGTCCGATCCATGTCAGAAAAGAAGCCGGAGCGCGCCTCCGGACTTCCATCCCGGGAATATCACCGATGGATTCGGCCGAAAACGCGCGTCTTATGGCCCGCGAGGGAGATGCGTGGCTGATAAGCGGCCTTCGTTCGCGACAGATAAAGACTCCGGAGCTCAACATGTGGTTTCCGCGCATCACAAGCTCCGATCCCTCCGATATCAGGTCGTATGAGGAATGGATAGGCATGACACCGTCGGCCATGACGGAGGTCAGCGTGTCGGAAGCCATAGATTCGGCCGGGAATGCCGTAGCGAAGAAAGATGCCGCGGGGCAACGTCTTAAACCGCGCTCTCATCGTCCGACCTACATGCAGAATGTGGCATGGTTCGCGACTTATCAGACAGGATACATGTATTGGCGCTATCTGCTCTGGAATTTTTCAGGACGTCAGAATGACCGACCTTCACAGGGAGAAGTGCAGCACGGCAATTTCATCACAGGATTTACGGTGATCGACAATGCCATGCTGGGTGCGGAAGACCGGCTTCCTCCCGTGGCAGGCAGAGAAAACAAGGGTCGCAACCGTTACTTCATGCTGCCTCTGCTCATGGGTATATTAGGCATTTGCTGGCTCTTGAAATCAAGACGCAGAGGCATGCAGACATGCGCGGTCACCGCCATTCTGTTCGTCATGACCGGTCTCGCGATCGTGGTTTACCTCAATCAGGATCCGGGCGAACCGCGCGAACGTGACTATTCTTTTCTCGGGTCTTACTGGGCCTACTGCGTATGGTGCGGATTCGGCGCCGTCATGATCGCGCGACGCTTCAGAAGCATCTGGGGATTTGTGATCCCTCTTGCTGTGGCTGTATGGATGGGAGTGGAGAATTATGACGACCATGACCGCTCCGGACGTTATGCGGCAAGGGAATTCGCCGCGAATATACTCGGTTCGCTCGAACCGGACGCCATTATATTCGTCAACGGTGACAACTATACCTTCCCTCTCTGGTACGCCCAGGAAGTCGAAGGCATCAGACGTGATGTCCGGGTAGTCAACCTCGCGTATCTCACATCGCCGGTCTATGCTGCCAATCTGATGCGAGACTGGCGTGAGTCCCGGTGTCTTGAGACAACCCTGAAACGTGAAGACATAATCTGGAATGCATTCCGCACCGCACGCATAGCGAACGCCGCCTCCGACACACTGCCGGCTGTCGAGGCACTCGAAAGGCTTCGTGATTCCGACGTCCCGCAGTTCCCCGGACGCTACGTGTCGCTACGCGTCTCTCCCGATTCCATCGCGGTTTTTGACCTCATGAACCTCAAGGGAGCGGGATCGACGGTCGATTTCGGACGCCTGATGATGTTCGACATAATCGCCACAAACTCCGCCTCGGCGAAGCCGCGTCCGGTGTATTGGTCCAGACCTCTCTCGGCTGACAGAAGAATAGGTCTGACTCCTTGGTCTGTACATACTCTCTTCGGTTACAGATTCGGCCTGCAGCCCGACAGTGTGGCCGATGACATGCTTTTCGAGGCTGTGCGGAAGGTACGGCCTGTCAACGATCTTTCTAAAGAAGTATATATAGACAGGGCTCCGGCCTCGCAGATTGCTTCTCTGAGAGGAGCCCTCACGGCCGCCGCAACCGTTTTTCTGCGCAAAGGCCAGATCGACCGCGCCGTGGTTAGCGCCCGCAAGGCAGACATGCTTCTGGGACAGGATCCGGGAACGTTCATCCCTGTTGCGGTGGCCGACACGGTCTTCAATACTCGTCTCGAACTGGGCCGTCTCCTTCTTGCGTGCGCCGATTCCATAGCCGCACGCGAAAAAATGACACGTCACGACCCATCTGACAATATACAGAAAAAGTCCGAGGCTCTTGTCCTCGAACTCAAAGCACGCGGGCGTCACCATCTACATGAATATGATTCCCGACGCGCGGAATGGATAGATTACCGGCGNNCGGCGTCATCTTCCTCCGCGCCTCCGCGGAAAGATGGCCCCGGCCTATTGACATTTTATGAAATTATGGCCCTTATGGTTTCCGCGAGTCTTGAACATACCGCGGGAAATACTCCGGACGGCAGATCTATCATACCGCCCGACAGTACAGGAACGGCCACATAATCCAGATCTGTTATTGCCGATCCGGCGCACGTGCCGAATATCTCGAGAATCCGCGACTCCCCTCTGCATCTTACGGCCGCAGCAGGTGATGTCCGTCTCGGACGCCGTCTGCCCACCCGTGATCTGAGCATGTATTCTTCGCCCGATGTGTCAAGCAAAATGTCTATGCCGTTGCTCCAGTCGCTCATACGCAGATAGACAAGACGCAGAAAGTCGCGGGGCAATGTCAGAATAGCCTTGTACGTCTCCGGTTCATGCCACGCGTTCAGAACCGTGCATCTTACACACTCGTCAAGCTCGGCCTGCGGAGCCTCAAGTATGACAGCTCGCGCGCATTCACGGAGAAAGGTTCTGACCAGCCCGCTCAGGGAAGCTCCGGGATCACAATAAGTGACCCGTTCTTCGATTATCTCTATGTTTTCATCGAGGAGCGCGTAGACACGCTCCTCGATCTCTTCGATACTGTATTTCATCGGCAGTCGATCAGTCTTATACGCCGTGAGCGAAATTCCGGACTGTTCTGGATCAGTCTCTGAATATAGGGATTTGATGTCTCGAAAGTGGCGGGCGTCACCCCATATCCGCTAGACNNCCTCCGGTAAATCTCACCCGGACTTTCGCACAGCCTGCAGGAATCAGCACCTGCCATTCGGTGAGTCCGAAGACACCGTACACGGTCCTTCGTCCGTTGGACGCGCAACTGTTTCTTGGTTTGTTGGTCATAAGATTCTGTTTAAGTGTGTTTATTCCAGTGAAAGCTCTCCTTTATATTCCGTCCAGACCATCACAGGCTTGAGATCGGATCCGGTCTCGACACTGAGCTGCCACATCTGACCTGTACGGGCGTGTGGCGATATCCCGGGACAATCGCAAGCCAGATAATATATGTCACCCGGCTGTGCGTCATCGGGCGCCTCGGCTGCCTCCCAGATCTTGAACGAGAGGGTGTTTTCCGTTCCCCCTTTGCCTTCTCCGTCGATCCATATGTGGCAGCCTCCTTTCAGAGCGAGCGCGTCCCAGATCAGGACGCCGCTGCGGGTGGCCTCCTCGCCCTCTATCTTGTCGCTGAAACTGTGTTCGGCGCTGTATATATAGTGGACAAGACGGTTTTCTCCGATCAATGCGCCGCTGTTGCTCCATCCGAGACGGTCGAGTGTCGGCTCACGCTTGATCTCGATGTCACCGAACACGGTGTGGAAGTTAGTGACGCTCCACCCTATGGAGTTCGTTTTTGTAGTGATCTGGATCTCGGGATGTTTCGAGAAATCGATGCATTGTATCTGCTCAAGAAGATTCTTGCCTGCCAGCAACAATGCGGTCTTCGGCACATCTTCTCCCGTAAAGAACATCTTTGCGAGCGCTATGATACGTTCCACTGTCCATTTGCCCTGATGCTGCAGTTCACGCTTGAACTGCCAGCGCAGGCCTTCGGTACAATATACATATTGCATTCCCATTCTCGGCACATTGACCTTGAACTTGCCGGCGCGTCCTCCCCAGAGCGTACGGTTGCCACGCACCTTGAAATTGGTTATGGCCTGCTCCGCTATGATCGCTTTGGAAAATGGCAGACGCTTGCGCTGACTGTCGAAATAATCGGAAACAACCTGATTCATTCCTCTTTTCTGCAGGTATATTTTGGTCGGCTGCGGCACTATCAGTTCCGGATCGACCTCTTTCTGCGTTTCGTAAAGTGAATTCGCGAGCACTACGCAGACCGTGTCTTTCGGGATGGAAGGCACCGTGCAGACCTCGTCGGTCGTGTTGGCGCGCGGACCGTTGACCGCACGGACCACCGGATTGTTGGATGTCGGGTCATATCCTGTCACGAAAAGCATCAGTTCCTTTCCGGGAGTTTCCTCGCGTCCCTGCTCGTCGTAGCCGTTCACTCCTTTGACAAGCAGTGTCGAGTAAGGACGCGGAATAGTCTGGTCCGAGGCCCGCAGAGGAAGTACGGCCTGCATCTGACCGTTTCCTTCCACATTATGCGTCACTGTCACCTGACTCCTCGCCTCGTCGATCATGTAGTGGTCGACCTCCGGACTGTTTACTTTCACTCGTTTCGCGCGGAGCATAAGATTCATAAGTGGAGTGTCATCGGTGTTGAAGCGGAAAAGCTCGTCATCGATATCGCTCTCTATGAAATTCCCGGGGGCAATCCCCCCTGTAGCCTCGGCGGCTGCCGATACTGTGGCTGCCTCTCCGGGCAACTGAGTCTCAAGACCGGCTGTTCCGGTCACTTTCTTTACTGTTGTTTCAGACATAATAAAACTTTTGATAGTGAATATAAAATTGCCGAATAAGCATTATAACATGTCAAAGGCACCTGTCGGCCTGATCTCAATACGCGTCTCTGGCAATATCGAATATACTTGCCGTGCGGTCTGACAGAGCACGCCCGCTGCCGCACGGATGCGGCACCCCGTAATCCTGACAGCGACCAGCCAGAAGTTCCTCTATTCGGGCATTGCGCCCCATGATCTCGCCGTTTTCCTGAGCCTCGCGGACCGCACGGTCATAATCGGCGCCTTTGGCGATAACATCAAACAGAGCGTCATCGAAATTTCCTTCTTTAATGGCCTCTCCGATGCGCGACATGGCGCACCTTGCGTCCTGCCGTACAGTTTCATCATCCACGGCATCTTCGAGCCACGCCTCAAATGCCTGCTGCATTTCGGAGAAAGCATCTGAATCGGCATTTTCTTCGATGAAATCGGGATTTTCGTTATCATTCTCTACTGTTTCCACCCCTTCTTCGGTCAATACCGCTCCGAAGCCATCCTCATCAACTTTTTCCTCGATTTCATCGACAGAATCCGGTGTTGTCATACCGACGGATCTATTT
The DNA here is from genome assembly GCA_001701295.1 of Bacteroidales bacterium H10. GTDB lineage: Bacteria > Bacteroidota > Bacteroidia > Bacteroidales > Muribaculaceae > Lepagella. The sequence continues at coordinate 21,493 of DAAV01000138.1, read as the reverse complement.
TCCGGAGCAACTGCGGCAGGGATGTCCGCATAGATGTCATCGCCGCCATTCTTTTTCTTTTTTCTCAGCATAAACATAATCTTTTAGTTTTAAAATTTCACTCGATTCCAGGACAGAATCCCATGTGCGGAATCAATATGGATCTTTCCCCGTCACATCCTTCCGACCTGATGTTCATGCCGCAAAATTACAAAGCCCGGATCCGTTCACAATTTTATCCGTTTACAACCGTGCTCCCTCGGCGCAACTCTTCTCTCAGGCACAACCGGCATGACACCTTTCTTACGTCTGAATACATTAAGAGGGCGTTTAATAACAAATGTTAAAGCCAAGCTATAAAAATGCCTCTGTCAAATAGAGGACATTTCTAAATTGTTTATTTATTTGCAATTAAAAGAAAGGATTTAGAAATTACACCTCGGATTTAACAGAAGCACAGAAATCTTTCATAAGAGAAACAATTCCCATGGACAAATGGACGAGTAAATATGATTTTTTCTCTGTCTTTGACACCATCCTGTACGTTGAGAAGACGGAATGTCAATGGAGGAACATCCCGAACGACTTTCCGGTGTGGCAGACAGTCTACTATTACTTCCGTGCATGGCTCTTAAACTCGCGATGGTCGATGCGGCGCTCAGCGACATCCGTACAACGGGCGCCGACTCATCGATCTCGAAATCGGAGGCATTGACAAGAATACAGCAACTGTTGAGAAATCTGAAAATACAGCATCGTTCATGGGAAGTCTTCAAACGGGGGTTTGAGGAAATAAATCCGCATTTCTTCGAAAAGCTCTATAGAGTCTGCCCGAATCTCTCAAACGCCGAAATAAGGATGTCGTCATTCATGCTGCTCAATCTACCCATGAGCGCCGTAGCAGATATGTCCAATCGTTCGGTCCGGACTATCGGCACAATACGTTACAACGTACGGCGCAAGTTATGTATAACCGGAAATGCGGAAGCATGGATGACCCGGCTAAGCATGGCGGACGACAAGGAAATAGAGCGTCTCGCCACCATAGTGAAGCGAGCCTCCGACTCCAATGGATAATCGACAGTCATCTCTCAGACAGGAATTACCATGTCAATCTAAGTCCGAGCGGAATCGTAAACTCAAAGGGGGTTTCCTGACGTATCGTCCGGATGTCGGAGCCGGGATTGAAATAATAACGCAGCGACGGCTCCGCATAAATACTGAACGACGGCAAAATATGATACTGAATACCGAGTCCCCCTTCCAACGACCACTGCAAAGGAGCGTTAATACGGTATACGTCTCTACTCGTGGCACCAAGTTCCAAATAGGACTTACGCACCGACCGGATGCCATAAACAGGGATGTCCAACGCACCGCCTCCCTGTCCATACAGCGAAAAACCTTTATATGCGAAGATGCGATAGTTGAATTTAAACGGCACCCCTATATAGTGGATGCGTTGTATTGTCTCTGTGTAAGCTTGCTCACTCTCTGACATGAAATCGGAACGTAGGAATGAATATCGTATGCCTGTTTCAATGCTCCATCGTGATGCAAGGTTCTTATTCAGTGACAGACCTATCACCACAGGAATATGATGACGAGCCTTTTCAGTCACCTCGGATTCACCGCCCGGGGCTCCTATATTAATAGGAAAATCCGGATTCGGAGACATTCCGTATTGTTGTCCGATTGTATATGCGTATGCCAGAGAGAGTGTCCATTCGTTAGTTCCTGCGATCAGAGTACGCGGCGAATCTTTTTGGGCACCGGAAAGCTCTATCTTATCCATAATCGCCGGTGTTGACTTTATTGAGTCGTTGGCGACATTGTTCTCACCGATAGCCGCCACACTGTCCGACAGTGATGTCACATCTGCGACAATCTCCCGCCTTTGGTATGTATTAATCTTGCAAATCGGTTCAGATCTTGAGATTATGCCATATGTCCCTGTTCCCACATTTGATAGCTGATCAATGACGGCATTTGTTTTATTGTCTACATTTTTGCTTATCACGTATGTAGACATTGTATTTTCCCTATGCTTGAATATTCCGCGCCACATGAACAATCCTATAGCCACTATTGAGAAAGCACCTATTTCCATTCTATATTCCATTATCATTCGTCTCATCATGGCTTTTGCATGTGAGAGCTGAGAGGACGAGGAATGGGACGCAATGCCGAGTAATGATCCTATCTCTTTGTGTGACAAGCCGTCAAGAACTGCCAATCGAAAAATTTTACCATAACCGGAGGGGAGTCTGTGGATAATCCTGTCAAGTTCTTCCCAGATCAATTCCGGCACACTCGGATTCGCCTCGTCGATATCGGTGGCGATTGATATATCTGACAAAGGAACTGATAATTTTTTTGATTTATCTCTAAGATACTGGAAAGCAAGATTTTTCATTATAGAAGCAAGCCAGGGTTCCACCTTTTCCGAGTTTTTTAAAGAACCGATTGAAGCAAATGCTACAAGAAAGCCATCATGCAGAATATCCCATACCGCATCAGTATTGTTGACATAATATGCAACAATCTCGCGCATAGGGATAAGGTAAGTCTGATAAAGGNNTTGACATAGTTTTATAAGGTGTATTTTATCCATTGATTCAAAACTATCTCAATAGATGTTCACAACAAAAAAAGACTGCATGAAATTCATAAAAATTTCATGATTTCACAAAAAATCCAGCCGGAATACCATATCTGCCGCCCCAATGCCACTCCTATGACAAGACATCTGTTCTAAAAACATCAGGCGGTGTCCTCCCGTTGCCCGGAGACACCGCCCGTTAATCATACCACTACAGTTATTTATTTGATAATTCTGCCAACTTCGGAGCCCTGCTTACGGATATAAATGCCTGGAGCAAGTTCTCCCTGCACACGTACTCCCTGAATATTGAAATATTCCACGGGTGCCGTAGAATTATCCTCCGGAACTCCGTTGATACCGGCCACATTGGAATAATCCTCAAATCTGATCTGCACCATATTGAAAAACTCATCTTCATAAGGATCATATGAAGTTACTGTAAAAAGGTCGGGGTAACCATACTCCGCATTCGACTCGATCTCACCTTTCATCCAGTCCATCGGCATGATATCTTCATCACCTTCTGCCTCTCCGGCAAAGATTTCAGTCTCCAGTCCATACTCATTTACACGATAACGCTCTACAGATGTATATGAATAATCTTCCTCTCCTTCCTCACGGTAAATCTCGGTCTGTGAATAATCGTAACTTCCATAACTGTCAATTACAGCCAGACTTACGTTAAGCTCACCCATGTCATATACCAGTCGGGAGTTGAAAGAACCTTTGTCATCGGGATACTCTACTGTCACGATATTCTCTCCGTCCGCATCCATCACCACACATGAAGATATTCCGTTTTCAGCAGTAGAGACATCATCAGCCGACAGAATCTGACCATTGGTATGATGCCATACGATATCCTTATATTCCATCTCCGGCTCCCATACAAATTCTCCATCGTAATCTGTAGTAAGGACATAAGACACTATACGGGATGCCTTATTATCTTCGCCATATTCTATCGACAGTCTTTGAGACGCCTCATATTCACCCATATAAAGAGTCTTTATAACAACCTCGGTCACATTTCCCTCGGCATTTCTTGTCACTTCACGACGATAGCAGTTACCCATTTCCTGCCAAGCATCGTCTCTCCACAACGATTCAGTATTGGAGATAATACATGAATGCACTATCGGATCATACTGGCGTACAGTACGGGAATAATTCGTAAAATCCGAACCATCCTCGGCAAACTGCACCAATTTTGATACAGGCATGCCGTATTCATCATATTCATAGGTTGTAAAGGTATTCCCTTCTCCCTCCAGAAGAGAAACAATCTCATCTGTCAATATCCGGCCTTCTTTGTCATATGTGGTAAGATATTTGGCAGATTCTTCCCACGTCTCATCATCCGGATTCCATTCGGAGACAAACTGTGTAGCAGGACGCCATAACACATTTTCGGCATCTACCCGCATTCTAAATTCTTTTTTGCCTGATTTTCTCTGTTCTGTCTTTCTATTGTTCTTGGACTTGGCTACGGGCGAAGGGAAAGACGATGCGGCCATGATGTTCCCGGCTGTAAAAGCCGCCATACACAAAAGGTAAATTTTCTTCATATATACTACTATTAAAATTAATAATACTTTGTCTCACATATCTGTTTCCGCAACAAAGTTAACATAAAAATCTCTCATTTGCAATTACTTTTCAATATTTAGAAACTTTATAAAATATATTTCCTTATATTTGACTTTATAAATCTACAGCAAAATACCATAATTTTATTTTCAGCACGATTTCAGCAAAATCGGCAATGTTTCAGCAACGTTTCAGCACTATTTCAGCAATGTTTCAGCAAAATCTGCCCCCTTTCAACAACACTTCAGCACGGTTTCAGCATGGTTTCAGCAAAATCCGAACCAGAACCGAACTTACCGATTATAATAATATCGAAAGAACATAAATCCATCAAAACCTTACCGAATAAAAATTTTTCTTACCAGTACAAAACACATAATACTGAAACAAAAGCATATACAATAAGCTAAAAATTTAAATTTTTCACCACACCTTACCACCAATCCTTCATTGCCCTAAAATACAACTTACCTGCATGCAACATTTTGCACCCTATTCTATTTTTATCACAATAATTGCGATTTATTGTAGTTTTACGCTAACAAAATAAACAGGAAGCAGCCGCCGACAGAGCAGGCGATGATAAAGGACTACATGAAATTCCTGAGATAGGATTCTGTCGATACGCTTGAATCCAGACCGAGTTTCTTATGCAGACGATACTTCATGGATTCAACAGTCCGGGTGGAACGGTTTGTTATCGCGGCAATCTCTTTTGTTGTAATGGCCATGACAATAAACGCGCACATCCTTATCTCACCTTTGGAAAGATCGGGATGGCGGCCATATAAGGCACGCATGAAAGATGGATGCATCTTCCCGAAACAGGTCATAAAGACTTCCCATAGATTCTTGTTGGCCTCGATTGTCTTGAGTATGTCTCCGATGCGTCGGCGCCTCGTATCATCATCAATCGACGCATCACATCCGATCTTCGCGATTTCCTGAATCGTAGTATTGGCCTGAGCTATCTGCAGCGACAGATGCAAAGGAGACATCGTATCCGGACTTCCCTCTTCCTCGTCTCCACTCTCATCTCGATCACATGAAACTACGGTATTGGATTCTGGGGAAGATACTCCATCGCGTCGGCGATGCCTTATAAAAGCCCATAGCGATATGATGACGATTATGACAACTGCTATCCCGGCTGCCCCCATCGCATCACTGATATCCGTCAGATGCTTATGGGCCGCACCTGAGGATGCCAGTCTCTTCTCGTATTCTGCAGTTATATAGGGGCCTTTTTGCCAGAGAACCGAATCCATACCATTATAAAACGCTTCATGCATTTCATACGCATCCTTATATTTCCCCATTCCGTACAGTGCGCGTGCAAGAACGCCATAAGTGGCGGCCCGAACATGCCTTATGCCATTCTGTTCCGTCATAAAAATAAGGCTCCGACATGAATCGGCGGCTTCTTCATAACGGCCGAGATCCACAAGCAGCTCAGAGTAATTATACAAGGCATAAAGCCGGTTGATCGAGGCAACGGCTTTGGCAAGATATGACTTATAATATTCCTCCGACATCTCCGGCTCGCCCATGCGGCTGAACAGTTCCGCCATACCCATGTCTATCAGCTGGCCCGTCTCCTGATCCATTTTATAGTTGGAGGCCTTTTTAAGTTCAGCAAACGCCTCCTTGTATTTGCCTGCGTCCAGAAACGCGGAACTTTTCTCTATATGAAATCTCGCCGCGAGTCTGGACAATCGCGGAGTAGCAGTCCCCCACTTCTTTATTCTGGCTTCCACATCAGAAAAGATGGAATCGCTTTTATGTGATTCTCCGGCCAGACGGTATACTCTGGCAAGGAGAAAATAGCTGTCAGCCTTTTCATATTCCAGTGAATCATCTATCTGAAGATTCATTATACGGGCTATATTGTCAAGAACTCTGTCATAATCGCCCGTCGCCTGATAACAGTACGCCAGATTGTAATAAACATCGAGCATTTCGCGGGGAGGAAGGTCATAGTCTTGCGAAAACCGGTCAATAAGAGCGATTGCCTCCCGATAACGTCCAGTGTTGATCATATTCTCTATCTTCTCCTGTCGCAGAGATTTAGACAGAACATCCGCCTGAGGTACCGGGCGTTTCGGCTCACGGCAGGACGAGACTGAGACAACTGCCGCAATCTGTATCGCACAAAATAGAAACCGGAATATTGCCCGGGTTGCCGATGATATATTATCTCTGAAATAATGCATCATGTCACAATACATATTCATAATATGAATTTTGAGAAGTTTGCGCAAATTTCATAAAAAAGAAAGACGCGTTTTACGACAGTATTGGCGTAAACAACTTATGCAACAAAGATAAATAAAAAAATCCATATACGGACTTCTTGACGCCGAAAAATTTGAATTAGTTACTGTGAGAATTTTTAATAGACAATGTTGTATCTTATAATTCATTGATTGATAAATTATTACACCGCATGCAGTATTTTTAGAGTATACTGCATTATAAAAATAACGAAAGATAAAGTAGGCTTGAATTTGGAAATATATCATACCCTCCTATAATTTTGCAAAATACGACATGCGTACAAATTCATTTTCCGCATTGTCATCTGCTACAGAGATGCGGACCTGCATCCTCACGTATCAGAGCACTCTTCAATTGCCGCAAGATGTCAAAGGGAGATCCGTCACCTTGCGGGCATAATTAACCTGACACGGAGCTCCACCCCGAACCAATGAAGAGAGAACCACTTGGAAGTCACGCAATGCTGTTGACACTTGCATTCTCTGCAATCAGTCTGTTCCCCGCTTATCCGGCTTCCACGCCGGCGCCGGAATGGCCGACCCAGAGAATGAAATTTGAGAAGATTGCCGCAAAATCCTCATCTTCCATGATCGGCACCCCGGAAACCGGAACAAGTGCTTACCGATCGCACGCTATCAAAAAAAGCGGCGCCGAAGAATCCAAATCCATGAAATCACTCAACACGCTCAACGAGCTTCGTATGAACGTGACATATTCGTCCGCATGGAATAACAGCGGAATCTATCTTCCTACAGGAATATATTCCATGCCTGTCTCCGGTGGAGAAATGGAGCTTTTCTCTCCAAAGGATTTATGCGGCGCCTCTTTTCTGATTGGCAATTATGGAGCCTGCTATATAGACAACCAGTATAATTATTTATGTACCTACAACGGAGATACCGGATCCGGAAGCCTGTCCGCGACTTATATATTGTCTACGCAGACGTGGGAGCCGATAGGTCAGATCGGCGATAGCCAAAGTGTCGATGGACTGACCCCTTTCACTCTTGCTTATGACCCCTCTACAGGCGCTGATTTTTACGCTGTGTTCTATAATGAAAATATGGAGGGATATCATTTCGGGAAGCTCAATATAGGACAGGCCGCTCCCGGAAGTTCCGTAATCAAGGAAATCGCCTCAAACGCGGAATGCATGGCATCTCTCGGATTCACGCCTGACGGGAAGCTGTACGCCATCAATCTCGAAGGCACATTCTGCAGTGTCGACAAGAATACCGGCGTTATCACGAAAATGTTTGAAACAGGAATATTCCAGACTTCATCATTCGGCATGGCATATAATGAATCCGATGGCTGCTTCTACACGTTCGACCAGTGTGCCGAACCTGACGAATCGGATCTGTCAGCTTCCACCACATTGCTGAAGAAAATTAATCCTGAATCACACTCCGTTGAGACCGTCTATGAGATTGAAGGTTATCTTCAGGCGAAAGGCCTGTATATAGATCAGGTCATACCGGATGGCAAAGCGCCCGCTGCCGTCATTGAGTTGTCGGCGGATTTTTCCGGCACTCTTGAAGGAATCCTGTCATTTACCGCTCCCTCTCTGTCTGTAGACGGCACACCTCTGACAGAGAAAATGGAATTCGAGGTATACCAGGACGAGATGTCAATTGAGAAAGGTTCTATCTCACCGGGAGAGCGGCACACATTGACAGTCTCGGCTCCCGACAGTCGCGACATCACATTCCAGGTTCTCGTAAAGAATGAAAACGGCTATGGCGAGTCCGCTAAAACAACTGCATGGGCCGGTGAATATATCCCGAGCCCCGCACGCATAACAAACCTTAAAGTGACTGAGAATCCGGAACACCCGGGAGAAATGACCTTGACATGGGATCCCATATCCGTGGACACAGACGGCAATCCGATTAATATCGAGAATTACTGGTACGTGATAAAGGCATACGTCGATGGTTCCGACGCATTGAGCGTAATAGCCGACAAACTTACAGAATGCTCTTATACTTATCAGGCCGTAGAGACAGGGCAGCAGTTCGTCAGCTACAGGGTCATGCCGGCAAGCCGTATGGAAGAATACTCCTCTTCGGCGGCATGGTCAGATGATTATTGTGTGGGTACACCTATGACGCTGCCTTATCTCGAAGATTTCGAGGACGCGGATGTCGTCAACCGCGACTGGCTCTTCAACGGATCCGACGCCCAGTTCTCAGGTATAGCCAACGGCATTCTTCCGGACAACGGTGATTACTATCTTGCGGTAATGGCTCCGTGGAACGCGGTCAATGAACCGCATGCCGAGATATATTCCGGAAAAATCGATCTCGGAAATGCCGTCAAACCGACTCTCTCTTTCCGCTATTATGGCATAAGAGAGCAGATTAACATGATACTTGTGCAAGCTATTGTGGCGGGAG
>DAAV01000138.1:8014-12619 GCA_001701295.1 Bacteroidales bacterium H10 | reverse complement strand
GCAGGAAGAAACGATTGATCTGAGCGAATACGCAGGAAAGGAAATTCAGATATCTTTTACCACCGATCTGTCGGAAAAAAGAAATTATATGGTATTTGACGACATCCGCATATATGATGCCGCCGCGCCCAATCTCGCTTTGACCGGACTTTCCGCGCCAACCATGACTGCCGGCAAGGAAAGTATAGTCTCCATTAAAGTGAAGAATACATCAGACAACGCTTTCTCCTCCGATGAATGGTCAGTAGAATTATACGCCAACGATGTCCGTGTGGGCAATGTCACGGGACGCGCACTTGATCCGAAGAATGAATGTGATATTGAGATCATGGTGACACCGGACAATTCATGGTATGTGGATAATCGACTTTCCGCCGTGCTGACAAGCGAGGCTGACAGGAACATTACCGACAACACCCGCCTCATTAATCATGTCAAATGCTCTTTCCCCTCTCTGCCCGCGCCGACAGGTCTCTCCGGAGTCATTAATGACGGTGTGGCCACCATGACTTGGGAAGCCCCCGACACTCAGTCTACGGCAGAGATAACCGAAGATTTCGAGGCGTACGCGCCATATTCGATATCCAGCTTCGGAAACTGGAAAGATATCGATGTCGACGGACTCGGAACATACGGCATCGCCGGTCAGTTCGGTGACCTGTATTTCCACAACAACTACAAGCCCCACGCATTCATAGTGTTCTCTGACGAACAGTTCGGATACCAGTGGAGCCAGAGCCCCTCGCAGTTCCTTGCTTCAATAGCCAACTACGAGGACCCGGCCAAAGAAGACAATTGGCTTATTTCTCCGGAACTGTGCGGAAAGTCCCAGACAGTCGCATTAAGTGCAAAAGTGATGTTCTCCGACTATGACGCCGATATAGAGATACTGTCCAGCGCGACCGACAATGACATAGAATCATTCACTCCGATAAAGGAAATCAATGTTAACAGTTCGTTATGGACAGGATATGAAGTCGCTCTTCCAGAAGGCACGAAGTATTTCGCAATACGTGTAAAGGCAAACAAATATATGGTGATGTTCGATGACGTGACCTATACTCCGGCCGCATGCGATGCAACTCTTCTGGGATATAATCTTTATGCCGATGACATCAAGATCAACGACGGGCTATTGAAAGAAGCAGCCTATACAGGTCCCGGCAAAAAGAATACTTTATATTCCGTATCGGCGGTCTACGACAAAGGCGAGTCCCCGCTTTCGGAAGCCGTGACCATGGAAGGTTCGGGAATCCGCGACACCGCGGCAGCGTTTCCTTCGGTCCATTGCTCGCATGGCGTCATTGTCATAGAGAATGCCGCCGGCGCGACAGCCGACATATATTCGACAGACGGCCGCCTGATTTTCCGATCTTCAGGAAGAGAGACATATCGTGTCACAGTCGTTCCGGGAATTTATGTGGTCCGCGCAGCCGGCAGGACATGGAAAGTGATGGCAGACTGAACGTATCCTGAATAGATCATAAAAAGAGACGCCGTGTCGTAATTGATTTTTACGACACGGCATTTTATTTTATATCATACCACCCTATATCATATATTGTCACATACAATTTCCTTTTCGACAGGATCGCCTATGTCGCGTAACAGNNCGATCCCTGACAAGGATTCTTCTTGTCGTGAGCCATGAGTTCACTAAGCTCTCCATCGGCTTCCGGGCCGAAAGGTAACGGGGCATAATACCGTTCAAGTATCTTCTCTCTGTATTCATCGACTTTCTCCGCGGGGAAACCGACAAGATCANNTCGAGTGCTTTCAGCATCCCGTGTGCCACCGCTTCTCCATGACTTATCGGATGACCCGTACGGGCTGCATACGATTCATAGGCATGACCCGCAGTATGACCGAAATTAAGGATGCGGCGTAACCCTTTCTCTTTTGGATCCTCATTCACTATCTTCTCTTTGGCAACAGCCGCATATCGCATGGCGTCGCACAAAACATACGGATCATCAAGCACTCTTTCTCCAAGCAATGATTCGTATCGGCCCGTATCCGTGATCATGGCCATTTTCACTATTTCCGCGAAACCGGATTTTAATTCTTTCTCCGGCAAAGTCTCCAATACCTGCGGGCACACCACCACCTTTTCAGCCGGAGCGAACACGCCGATCTCATTCTTGAGTCCCATGAAATCCACTCCCGTCTTACCTCCTATCGCCGCATCGGCGCCCCCCAGGAGTGTGGTGGGGACATTGACAAACCGTATACCTCTCTTGAACGTCGCGGCCACAAAACCGCCGAGATCCGTCACAACTCCGCCTCCGAGATTGAGGAGCACACTGTTGCGCGTGGCACCTTCCCTGACAAGCCATTCCCATAGTTCCCAGGCCATATCAATTGACTTGCTTTCCTCTCCCGGAGCTATGACTCTGACTGAATGCACTCCTTCGAAATCCGGCCGAAGCGCTTCGATAACATTGCTGTCGCTCAACATGAAAACTCTGTCAGCATGCATCGGATCGAGCACCGCTGATATTCCGTCACGTAGCGACGGAACGTAAATGACACGGCTGACGCACTCTTCATCATTTTTCCTCATGCCGTAGGAGTATTTCTCAAACTCTTCCTCAAGGAAATCCGCAAACGACTCCATCGACGGGAATATCATATCGGCATTTTCTTTCTCGAACTCCTCTCTCGGAATCGGGCCGGTGGTAACGGCAATCGTGAAGCATCCGGCCGCTTTCCCGGCTCTTACTCCCAGCGGGGCATTCTCTACAACGATACATTCTCCAGGCTGCACGCCGGCTTTTGCCGCTCCGCGCAGATAAGGCTCCGGATACGGCTTGCCCTGGACCACATCATGAGCCGTAATACGGCATTCCGGAGGAAAAACATCCGGATAATCCCTCTGTATGCTTTCAAGAAGACTTGCCTGGCCACTGCCTGTGACGAGTACCCGTTTCAGACCGCCGCTCGACAGCGCCTTGAGCATTCTCGCGGCTCCCGGCATCACCGGAGCGGGACCTCTCTCTCTGAAATATCTGCTTTTAAGAGCATAAAGTTCTTTTATCCTGTCCGGTTCGCAATCATGGCCGAATGCCCTGCGGTAAAGCAGATTGACTGTGGCCGCCCCGGTCATTCCCTCGTAAAGATAAAATTCGTCGCGTGAACATTCCACGCCGATATCCTCCATCATCCTCTTCCAGGCCAGTGTGTGACCGGGCATCGAATCGTAAAGCACGCCGTCCATATCGATAAGTGCAGCTTTACGCCCATCGAATATATTTCTTCTCTCTGTCATATTTTCATTCGTATTCAGATAACGTAAATTTGCAACTTTTTTTGTAATTTTGCAAATATGTCGATTTTAAAAAAGATAAGCCGCCTCACAGCCTTCGCTGTGTCGTTGACAATATTGCTGTCGGGATGTTCCGGCAAGCGAAATGTCGATCCGTTCGATACCATCGGAAGTTCTCCCGCTCCCTGGGATCTGATTGACGAGAATACCTCCGACTGCGGAAAGGCACATGTCTCTGCTCTGGAGACCGCTTCCCAATCCGCCACTTCGGATACGGCAGTCACTGCCGACAACGCCCCTCTGAAACAGGGGCTTGGCAGATACAACCGCATCGGACGTCTGCACGATATTTTCAATGACTCCAACAAGTATCAGTATGCGGCAGGGGAAAGAATAGGCATAAGGCCCATAACGTCTTTAGCCGAAGCATATTACACTCGTCGCCCGCTTGTAAGGATAGAGTCATGCCGATGGTACGATCTCGACACGCTGACGCACTCGATGCCGTATCTTGTACCGGAGGCGGCCTCGCTGCTGGAAACAATCGGACGCAACTTCTCCGACTCGTTGCGCAAGCTTGGAGCCGAGGGACATAAATTTCGCGTCACAAGCGTGTTGCGCACATCACATTCCGTGAAACGTCTACGCAGGGTGAACCGGAATGCCACCGACTCCTCGACCCACCAGCTGGGAACGACATTCGACATATCCTACGCGCACTTCAACCATGACGGCCGCACCCCCCAGCTCAGTGACGAACAGCTGAAATATGTACTTGCCGAAGTGCTTTACGATCTGCGCAGACAGAACAGATGTATGGTCAAGTTCGAACGGAAGTCTCCTTGTTTCCACATTACGGCGACCGGCCTGTAACATTTCGTCAATCTGTTTGTTATAACCTATGGATACAAAAAGCTACCGATGGTATGTGGGCTATCACGAAATAAATATAGAAATCGCTAATGTATATAAAACCAAATTATTATGGATAAATTAAGTTATGCATGGGGTCTCGCCATGGGACGCCAGCTTCAGGGCATGGGCATGAAAGAACTCAACGTCGCAGACTTCAAGGATGGAGTCCGGTCTGTGTTTGACGGTTCTGAACCGGCCATTGGTGTCGAGGAAGCCCAGAAACTCATTCAGGACTATCTGAACGACCTGCAGGCCAAAGCCGAGGAAACAGCCAAGGCCGCCGGCAAAAAATTCCTTGAGGAAAACAAAAAGAATGCCGATGTCAAGGAGACTGCATCCGGCCTTCAGTATGTAGTTGAAAAAGAAGGCACGGGAGCTCAGCCCGATGCCGAGGACGAAGTGACCGTGCATTATACGGGACGTCC
>DAAV01000138.1:0-8003 GCA_001701295.1 Bacteroidales bacterium H10 | reverse complement strand
CATTCCCGCTCAACCGCGTGATACCCGGATGGACTGAAGGCGTACAGCTCATGAAAGAGGGCGCCAAGTACACTTTCTTCATTCCTTCTGATCTTGCATACGGTCCGCAGGGAATTCCCGGAGCAATCCCGGCACACTCCACTCTTATATTCGATGTTGAACTCATCAAAGTCATCAAGAAATGAAAAAGATCAGTATATTGGCATCCGGCCTCATAGCCGTCGGCGCCACATTGGCTCTCGGCGCATGTTCGTCCAATTCAAAATCCGGCGCGGACACTGTTGACACACCTGTATATTCGGAAGCAACACAGGAACTCTCTGCTGCTCCGCAGGATTCTCTCGCCGCGATATTCACCGACCCCTCCAAGGCCTCGGCCACACCCACAGATTCGACTTACGCCACAACTGCCTCCGGTCTCAAATATATGATGCTTCGCGAAGGTGACGGCAGAAGTCCCAAAGCCACCGATGAAGTGACCGTGCACTATCGCGGCCAGCTTATCGACGGAACGGTATTCGATTCAAGCTATGACCGTGGCGAACCTGCCGCATTCCCGCTCAACCGCGTGATACCCGGATGGACAGAAGGTCTCCAGCTCATGAAAGAAAACGGCAAGGCCGTATTCTACATACCCTCGAATCTCGCCTATGGCGAACAGGGCGCCCCCGGTGCAATTCCGCCGAATTCGGATCTTATTTTCACTGTGGAACTTATCAAGGTCAATTGATGAAAAAAAACAATAAATGGACAATCGCCGCGGCTATGGTCGCGACGATTGTCATATCTATATGCAGCTTCCCCTCCTGCAAGGGCAGGAGAATGTCGGACATGGAGCCCGACGGCGACACCGTCGAGGTCGTGGTCGGAAATCCTGATACATCTTCGGTAACCGATACCATACCCGGACAGTCATGAAGCCTCTGATTCCGACTATAATCGCCACCTCGCTCGCCCTGCTCGCATCTTGCGGACCGGACCAAGGCCGTGATATTTCAGAATTCAGAAATGCCTCGACAGGTGACTCATTGATGTATTATTACACACAGATGCGTGCGTACGAATATTGGCGTGAGGCCGACAACGACACTGCCATGCGCAGCCCGGAGCAGCGCAGTAGATTTCTCGACGGTCTCAAGGCAGGTATGGATGCCATAAAAAAAGGGCACGAGGACGCCAACTATAACAGAGGCGTACGCCTTGGTGTCCGCATGGCCGCCAATTTCCTTGAATTCGAGAGGCTCTATGGTGTGGAACTGGACGATAACGTCATTATGGAGAGTTTCAAAAACGGTCTTCAGGACAATCAGGACATCCCCGAGCTTGAATATCAGGAAAAGTTCTATGCCCTTCTTGACAGGATAAAAGCCCGGACCCGCGAGAAAGACCGGGAAAAATCTCAGTTGACTCTCATAGGAGAAGCCCGTGACCATCATCTTGCGAAACTTGCGCAAAACCTATATTTCAGAATCGAGAAGAAAGGGTCCGGACCTTACGCCCACACCGGTGATGCTGTATACGTAAATATCAATTTTCACAAAGCTCACGGAGAAGATCTCGGCATTCCTTCTCCTGAAATGGTCACTATAGGGGCGCCGGGAGTGCCCGATGTGCTCAACCGGGCCTATACAAGACTCAACAAAGGCTCGGTAGGCATATTCGCGACTACGGCGGAATCCGTCTTTGCATCGCGTACGGAGATCATGGGGCTGAACCCTTCCGACGTGATAATCATGGCCATAACCATGAACGACATTATGTCAAGCCTTGAAGAATTACCCCAAGGCGAGCCTGATTCGATATGAAAGTAAAACCGAAGAAAAACCTCGGACAGCATTTTCTAAACGATGAGCATATAGCGTCCGAGATTGCCGGCACGATAGCCGCCGATTCACTCCCCGCTGACAGAAGACAGTGGGGAGAGATACCTGTACTTGAGGTTGGCCCGGGCATGGGGGTCCTTTCGAAATACCTGCTTGATTCCGGACGCGAGGTGACTGCTGTGGAACTCGATACGGAGTCTGTGGAATTTCTGGCCCGCATGTATCCTAACCTGCATGTGATCGAAGCGGATTTTCTGAAACTCGATCTCCGCTCGGTCTATGACCGTCCTTTCGCTCTCATAGGCAATTATCCATACAACATATCATCCCAGATATTTTTCAAAGTCCTCGACAATATGGATCTGATTCCGGTAGCGGCCGGAATGCTACAGAAGGAAGTCGCCGAACGCATATGCTCGAAACCGGGTTCGAAAGTCTACGGCATTCTGTCTGTTCTTCTTCAGGCATGGTATGACTGCGAGTATCTGTTTAATGTCGAGCCATATGTATTCACACCCCCTCCGAAAGTCCGCAGCGGAGTTCTTCGACTCACACGCAACGCCCGCACCGATCTCGGATGTGATCCTCAGCTTTTCAAAAAAGTTGTCAAGACATCTTTCGGACAGAGGCGCAAGACTATACGAAACTCTCTCTCCTCCATGCTCCGACCAGGATCTCCGGCTCTTGATTCCCGGTTCATGTCGGAAAGGCCCGAACGTCTTTCTGTAGAAAACTTCATCGAACTGACCAATCTCATAAAGTCCTCACAGCCCTGACCGAAGCACAGGCTCATATGACAGACTTCTTCAAACATCCTGATTTCATGAAATTTCCGAACAAATATTTTATCCTCTCCATTCTTATTCTCGCCGGTGCATCAGCCAAAGCAGGCACTGACGAAAAAACAGCATTCAAGATAACGCCCACGGGCCGCGCGCTGTTTGACGCGGCGGCATATCTGCCACAAGACGATGATTTCAAGCCCGGCGTGACAGTCCCCGACGTACGGCTCGGAGCAAAGGCGTCGTTCGGAGATTTCGAGGCCCGTGCCGACATATCTTACCGTTTCGGTAAGCTTTATCCGGCCGATATATATCTGAAATGGGCTATCAATGAAAAGTCTTTTCTGAAAGGAGGTTTTTTCGTCCATCAGTTCGGACTGCAAAGCGCTACTGGAGCGTCCGACAAAATATCCATGGAGGAACCGATTGCACAGACGGCATTCGGCGAATCCCGTCTGCTCGGAGCAATGTATGTCTACCATGACAAGTCAATACATTTCGCAGGATCGTTCTATGCCCAGAGCGACGCAATGACAAAGAGAGCCAATGAACTGGGACGCACCGGAGTGGGCGCTATGGCCAGAGTGGCATGGCATCCGGTCACCTCTCGCGGAAATATATTCCAGATCGGCGCGACAGGACTGATACAGACGGCGGCTTTCAACGGTGATACGGAAAACCCGGTATCTACATTCAAGGCGCCGTTCCCGACCAAAGTATCCAATGTCAGTTGTCTTAATGCGGAAGTCGATCACATGAAGTCCATTTTCAAGCTCACTCCCGAAATCCTGTGGTCAAGAGACCGCGTGGCAGTCGAAGGCCAGTTCTATTGGCTGAACACAGGACGTAAGAACAGCCTCACGTCTTTCCAGGGCATTGGTTGCTATGCCCTGACCAGGATTCTCCTTAACCGGGGAGCGGAGTATTCATATTCCGCAGCTTCAGGCTATCTCGCCACACCCGCGCCAAAATCATGGGAGATAGTGGCAGGATACAGCTATGCGGACCTCAACGACTCTGGTGCAAATATCTACGGAGGACTCGCCAACAGCGCGACACTGACCATGAACTATTATATCAACAAATATATGACATGGCGTGTCAACTATTCATATACGGCCCGCAGGGGAGGTCCTGACATTATGGCGAGACATGCCAATATTTTCCAGACCCGCATACAGTTCCTTTTCTGATATTTTTTATTATCTTTGTACAAGATTCTTAAAAACTGGAAATTATAATGAAAAATATTCTTATTACCGGTGGAGCCGGCTTTATCGGCTCTCATGTAGTCAGACTTTTTGTCAACAAATATCCCGAATACAATATCGTCAATCTCGACAAGCTGACATATGCCGGCAATCTCGCCAATCTCAAAGATATAGAAGACCGTCCGAACTACAAATTCGTACGTGCCGACATAAGCGACTACAATGAAATGAGACGTGTGATCGAGGATAACAAAATAGACGGAATCATACATCTTGCAGCCGAAAGCCACGTAGACCGCTCGATTGTCGATCCGTTTACTTTCGCGCGTACTAACGTGATGGGCACGCTGTCGCTCCTACAGGCTGCCAAAGTCTATTGGGAATCACTTCCGGAAGGCTTCGAGGGCAAACTTTTCTATCATATATCGACCGACGAGGTGTATGGAGCTCTTGAACTGACAGATCCGGATGGTATAGAATCTCCATTCTCCACGACGGCATCATCTGCAGAACATCATATGGCGTTCGGTCGGGAATTCTTCCTTGAGACCACGAATTACAATCCCCACTCTCCTTATTCGGCGTCAAAAGCGTCGAGCGACCATTTTGTCCGTGCCTATCACGACACATATGGCATGCCGACACTCGTCACAAACTGCTCGAACAACTATGGCCCCTACCAGTTCCCGGAAAAGCTTATCCCGCTGATGATCAACAACGTCCGCAAGCGCAAGCCGCTTCCGGTCTACGGCAAGGGAGAGAATGTCCGCGACTGGCTCTTTGTCGAGGATCACGCCCGTGCCATTGATCTGATCTTCCATAAAGGCAAACCGGCACAGACATATAATATCGGAGGATTCAACGAGTGGAAAAACATCGATCTGATCAAAGTGATCATCAAGACCGTAGACCGCCTGCTCGGTAATCCGGAAGGATATTCCGATGGACTTATCACATACGTCACCGACCGCAAAGGCCATGACATGCGCTATGCGATCGACTCGCGCAAGCTCCAGAAGGAACTTGGCTGGGAGCCGAGCCTGCAGTTTGAGGAAGGCATAGAAAAGACAGTCCGCTGGTATCTTGACAATCAGGACTGGATCGACAACATAACCTCGGGCGATTACGAAAAGTATTACGACGAGATGTACGGAAACAGATAAGCCGTATCTACTGCTATTTTCTCAGTCCTGCATGCTGCAGGGCTGAGAAAAAAATAGAAAAAGGTCGACTCACGTCGACCTAATTTCTTAATTAAAACAACAATAACAACTTTTTCAGAACGCTTATAGCAGTATAACCTTATATCATTTAGATAGTTTTTCAAACCTTACGTCATTATAACATGACGACATGTCAAAAGGTTTGGTCTATGGCATAATTTTTTCAAAAAAAAAATTCAAATCTGTCAGAGTGAACCTATGAAAGAGCTGATCAACAAGTATGTATGGATTGTAGACACACTGTCGCGGTATGACCGTCTGTCACGTGCCGAGATCAATGAACTCTGGATGCGCTCGGCCTACGGTGACGGCACCCCCATGCCCGAGCGCACATTCTATTATTACCGCCGCGGCATTGAGGAGAATTTTCATATCGACATCCTTTGCGACAAAGCCGGCAAATATTACATAGATCCCGGCCAACGAAAACAGAACCGGGCGGTCACAAACTGGCTTCTCGAATCCTACGCCGCCAATTCGGCCATGAAAGACTCGGCCATCCCGACAGAACGTGTTTCGGTGGAAGACGTGCCGTCGGCCCGTGAATTTCTGCCAATGGTGCTGGGCGCCATAGGAGACTCCTCTAAATTGCGGTTCACATATGCTGGTTTCTCCCGTACACTTCCGGAGAAAGACATTCTTTTCCATCCCTATTTCGTGAAGCGCTACAAACAGAGATGGTACATGATCGGGCTGAAAGAGAAATCAAATGACATACGCACATACGCCCTTGACCGTGTCAAGGAGATGACCACCGTGAGCGGAAATTTCGAGATGCCCGATATCACGCCTGAACCTTTTTTCTCCAACCTGATAGGTATAACCGACTCCAAGGGAGCAGTCCGGAAAGTGCGCGTCATGACCACTCCGGTACAGGCAAAGTATTTTCGGGCGTTGCCTTTCCATTCCACCCAGGAAGAAACAATTCACGACAAATATTCGATATTCACCTACAGACTCAAACTAAATTACGAACTCGTGCACGAATTGCTTGGATTCGGGAGCTCGCTCAAAGTACTCGATCCTCCGGAGCTGGTCTCCATGATAACCATGGAACTCAACGACACTCTGGCGCTTTATGATTCATGCGAGACAATACCCGGACAAAGCAACAATAAGCGTATTCCGGACGTTTCAAAATAAACCTCTTAACCGACATAAATATGGCCGACTCGAATTTCATAGATTATGTAAAGATACTTTGCCGCAGCGGCAAGGGTGGTGCTGGCAGCCGTCATTATCACCGTGCGAAATATATACCCAAAGGTGGTCCCGACGGTGGCGACGGTGGCCGTGGCGGACACATAATATTGCGTGGAAGCAGCCATATGTGGACTCTCCTCCCTCTCCGCTACCAGCGGCATGTCTTCGCCACTGACGGTGAAAGCGGAGGAGCGGCCAGAAGCCATGGACGCGACGGTGAGGACCGCATCATAGAAGTCCCTGTAGGAACGGCTGTATTCGATGCGGAGACAGGCGACTTCCTCTGCGAGATAACAGAAGACGGGGAGGAAATAAACCTGTTGCGCGGCGGCAAAGGCGGTC
The DNA here is from genome assembly GCA_001701295.1 of Bacteroidales bacterium H10. Lineage (GTDB taxonomy): Bacteria > Bacteroidota > Bacteroidia > Bacteroidales > Muribaculaceae > Lepagella. Next base: position 1,419 of record DAAV01000138.1, on the reverse strand, counting down.
TCGGCAACTGCCATTTCGCCACTTCGACCAACCGTGCCCCCCGTTACGCGCAGCCCGGACAACCCGCGATCGAAAAGGCCGTGGTGCTTGAGCTTAAGCTGCTTGGCGATGTCGGACTTGTCGGATTTCCGAATGCAGGCAAATCGACACTACTCTCCGCACTGTCGGCGGCCAAGCCGAAAATCGCGGACTATCCCTTTACTACAATGGAACCCTCTCTCGGCATTGTAGACTATCGCGGCACTCAGTCTTTTGTCATGGCTGATATCCCCGGAATTATCGAAGGCGCTTCCGAAGGCAAGGGTCTTGGACTCAGATTCCTCCGTCATATCGAACGCAACGCGGTTCTCCTCTTCATGGTCCCGGCTGACTCCGACGACATCAAGGCCGACTATGAAGTGCTGCTACGCGAACTTCATGAGTTCAATCCGGACCTGTCTGACAAAAGTCGTGTACTCGCCATCTCGAAGTCAGACATGCTTGACGACGAACTGCGGGAAGAGATCGCAAAAACCTTGCCGACGGATCTGCCGACTGTATTCATATCAGCTGTCACGGGACAGGGTTTGACGGAACTCAAGGACATATTATGGCGCGAGATCAACTCGGAAGAAAACAAAAACAACTTCTCCATAACACACCGCAGACTCGATCCGCGGCATCGTGTCGAGGAAGAAGACAACTTTATCTTCGAACAGGAACCGCTCGACGATGAAGAGCCGAGACTCGAAACCGACGAGGACTGGGAGGATGAGTTCTGGGACGAGGAGTCATCTGTCAACAACTGACAATCCACCGATGGATAAACTTGAAATTGATCTCAACAGGATAATCCGCTCACGTATAGGAGGCTGGAAGGGCCGTCTTATACCGGGCTTTCTTATATCGGCCCTCGAACGTCTGGTTCATCAGAAAGAATTGAACGCCACGCTCGATGCCACATATCCGGCTGAGGGCACGGCATTTGCAGAGGCGGTATATGAATACTTCGATCTGACACTCGACGTGAGGGGCATGGAAAATATCCCGGACTCCGGGCGCTTCATATTTGCTTCCAACCATCCTCTCGGAGGGCTGGACGGCATCGGACTTATAAAGGTGCTCGGTTCACGGTATGGCGATGACGGCATCCGTTTTCTCGTCAATGACATGCTTATGAATGTCGAGCCGCTCCGTCCGGTATTCCTGCCGANNCGCCAGGCTGCAAAGGCAATCGCCGAGGCATATGCATCGGATATGCAGATGCTGATATTCCCGGCGGGCCTTGTGTCGCGGCTCCATCCTGACGGAAAGATCCGCGACCTCTCATGGCAGAAATCTTTCATCCAGAAAGCAATCGAATATGAACGGGACATCATTCCGGTCCGGTTCGAGGGGCTGAACCGCAACCGGTTCTACCGCACGGCATGGTGGCGCAAG
>DAAV01000120.1 GCA_001701295.1 Bacteroidales bacterium H10 | reverse complement strand
GGAGAGGAAATAAACCTTCCCACCTACAGTTTCGAACTGGGACGCCGCGTCGAGAAATCCCGTCCGCTGAAACTGGCTCCTGACGAAGTGCTGATAGTCGAGGGAATACACGGACTGAACCCGGAACTGACAGCGGCCATACCTCAGGAACAGATCTTCAAAATGTATGTATCGGCGCTCACCACTCTGCGCATAGACAATCACAACTGGATCTCCACGTCCGACAACAGATTGCTCCGGCGCATCGTGCGCGACAACAAATACCGTCACACTTCCCCCGAAGATTCCATACGCCGCTGGCCGAGCGTGAGACGCGGCGAGGAGAAATGGATCTTCCCCTTTCAGGAAAATGCCGACGCCACCTTCAACTCCTCCCTGCTTTTCGAGATCGGAGTCATGAAACCTTACGCCGTTCCTCTGCTCGAGACGGTGCCGCACAATGTGCCTGAATATACCACGGCCTACCGTCTGCTGCGCTTCCTGAAATATTTCAAGACCATACCGGAAACACAAGTCCCCTCGACTTCCCTGCTCAGGGAATTTCTCGGAGGATCGTCGTTCCATTATTGATTGCTTTTTCCACATCAGCTGACGAATGAAAGAATTCACCCACGAAGACATAGAACGCATCATAGACCGAATCGAAAGCCAGGACAGGGAACACATCATCGCCGAGATCGACGACATGCACCCTGCCGATATCGCCGAACTCTTCCAGGATCTCAACCTGAGACAGGCGGAATGGGTTTTCGATCTTATCCCTGACAAGGAGAAGAAAGCCGATGTCCTTATGGAACTCGACGAGGAGGACCGCAAGAAACTCCTCGAAGGCATGGACAATGACCAGATCGGACATTTCATCGATCTTCTCGACACGGACGATGCCGTCGACCTTATACAGGAACTTGACGAGGAAGACCGTGAGGAGGTCATCCAGAACATCGAGGACGTCGAGCAGGCCGGCGATATCGTCGATCTGCTACAATATGACGAAGACACCGCCGGAGGTCTCATGGGCACGGAGTTCATCTCTGTCAACGAGAATCTCTCGATGCCCGACTGTCTGCGCGAGATGCGTCATCAGGCCGAAGATCTCGACGACATATATTATGTCTATGTGGTCGACGACGACAACCGCCTCAAGGGCGTCCTGCCGCTCAAGAAAATGATCACGCATCCTTCGGTATCGAAGATAAAGCATGTCATGGAGACGGATCCCGTATCGGTCAAGGCCGACATGCCGATAGAGGAAGTGGCCATCGACTTCGAGAAATACGACCTTGTGGCCATGCCGGTGGTCGACTCCATCGGACGGCTTGTCGGACAGATTACCGTCGACGACGTCATGGACCAGGTCCGCGAGCAGTCGGAAAGAGACTATCAGCTGGCTTCCGGTATCTCCTCCGACATCGATGCCGACGACTCTATATTCGCCCAGACAAAAGCCCGCCTCCCCTGGCTGCTGATAGGCATAATCGGAGGCATAGTCAATTCTCTGATTCTCGGAGGGTTCGAGGCACAGCTCGCCGCCGTGACCGCCCTCGCGTTCTTCATACCGTTGATCGGCGGCACAGGAGGTAATGTCGGCGTGCAGGCATCGGCCATAGTCGTGCAGGGTCTCGCCAACGGACGTCTGGAGCTGTCTGACTTCTGGCACCAGATATGGCGCGGCGTCCGCATCGCCATACTCAACGCCATCGTGATCTCGGGTGTGGTGTTCGCCTACATATCATTGACCGAACCGGGAGACTATGCCCTTGTCATGGCGGTATCGGTATCTCTGTTCGCCGTCGTGATATTCGCCACTGTCTTCGGCACGCTCGTGCCTCTGACTCTCGAGAAACTACACGTCAATCCGGCGCTCGCCACAGGTCCCTTCATACAGATCACCAACGATGTGGTCGGATTGCTTATCTACGTCGGCATGTCGATATGGATGCTGAGTATCTTTCCTTCCTGACAACAGTTTGTTTTATTTCTCATTCAGAATCCGCAATTGAAAAAAATAGCTGAAACCCCTCTCATGACCCAATATGTCGAGATGAAGAAAAAACATCCCGACGCAATTCTTCTTTTCCGTGTCGGCGACTTCTACGAGACTTTCGCCGACGATGCCATAACCGCCTCCGAGATACTCGGCTCAACCCTCACGCGACGTGCAAACGGTAAAGCCGCTTATGTGGAACTCGCCGGTTTTCCCCATCATGCCCTCGACACTTATCTGCCCCGGCTGGTACGGGCCGGCAAGCGGGTGGCGATATGCGAACAGCTCGAAGACCCGAAACTGACCAAGAAACTCGTGAAACGCATCATCACCGAACTGGTCACGCCGGGGGTGAACCTTAACGACAATTCCCTGTCGGCACGCGAGAACAACTACCTTGCGGCCATACATGTCAACAAGTCATCTGTGGGAGTCGCCTTCCTCGACATCTCGACCGGAGAATTCCTGTGCGCGCAGGGAGCGCCGAAAGATATCGACAAGCTTATCGGCAACATCAGGCCCAAGGAACTGCTCCGCATGTCGGGTCTCAGACAGTGGACCGACGACAATATCTCGCACCGTTGCGCCATCTTCGACCTCGATGACTGGATATTCACGACCGATGCCGCGGAATCACGGCTCACCTCGCAGTTCGGCACCAAAGGACTCAAGGGATTCGGTGTGGACCGGATGCCTGATGCGGTGATAGCCGCCGGAGCCGTGCTGCATTATCTCGACATAACGCATCACACTGATCTCGGCCACATCACGGCACTCGGGCGCATCGACTCGGACAGATTCGTGGCGCTCGACCGGTTCACGGTACGCAATCTCGAACTCATCGATTCTCTCGCCGCCGACGGCATGTCTCTTTATGACGTGCTCAATCTGACGGCCACACCCATGGGAGCGCGACGTTTGCGGCATTGGATTCTCTTCCCGCTGCTCGATCTTGAGGAGATATCACGCCGCCACGATATTGTGGAATACTTCTTCCGCGATCCCGACACCCGCTGCCACGCAGGCGATGCGCTCCAGCGTGTAGGCGATCTCCAACGGCTTGTGACAAAGGTCGGGGCGCGGCGCATATCGCCCCGCGAATGCGTGGCTCTGGGCAACTCGCTGGCGGCCTCATCTTCATTGCGCCGCACTCTTGCGGAATCCGGTTCGGAGGCGTTGCAGGATCTCGCCGGCAAGATGGCCGACTGTACTCCCGTCATCAACACTCTCGAAGCCACATTGTGCAAGGATGCGCCGTCGGTGCTCGGGCGAGGCATGGCCATCGCTCCGGGTGTGGACGACGAACTCGACGAACTGCGCCAGTTGCACACCGGCGGAAAACAGGCGCTTGCCGACATTCAGGCGCGCGAATCGGAAAAGACCGGAATACCGTCGCTGAAAATAGGATTCAATAATGTATTCGGTTATTATATAGAAGTCCGCAACACCCACAAGGACAAGGTTCCCGCCGAATGGATACGCAAACAGACGCTCGTAAGCGCCGAACGGTACATCACACCAGAGCTCAAGGAATATGAGGAAAAGATAATGGGTGCGGAGGAGAAAATATCGGCTATCGAGGCCCGTATTTTCTCGCAGCTTGTCGACGGACTCGCGCGTCTGATTCCGGACATGCAGTCGCATGCGGCCTCGGCGGAATATACGGACTGCCTGTTCGCCCTGGCTAAAGCCGCCGATTCATACGGATACGTACGCCCGGTGGTCAACGACTCGATGCGCATAAGCATCCGCGAGGGGCGGCATCCCGTCATAGAACGTCGCCTGCCCGCAGGCGAACCCTACATATCCAACTCCCTCACCCTCGACTCCGACAAGACCCAGATCATGATGATCACCGGACCGAACATGTCGGGTAAATCGGCGCTTCTGCGACAGACGGCACTGATCACGCTGATGGCCCAGATCGGATCTTTCGTACCGGCTGAAAGCGCGGAGATCGGCTATGTCGACAAGATATTCACCCGTGTCGGCGCATCCGACAACATATCGTCGGGCGAATCGACATTCATGATCGAGATGAACGAGGCAGCCTCCATTCTGAACAATATGAGCCGCCGTTCGCTGATTCTGTTCGACGAACTCGGCCGCGGCACATCCACCTACGACGGCATATCGATCGCCTGGGCCATAGTCGAGCACATACATGAGAATCCCGACGCACATCCCAAGACGCTTTTCGCCACCCATTACCACGAGCTCAACGAGATGGAATCCACCTTCAGGCGCATAGAGAACTATAATGTCTCTGTCCGCGAGATCAACGGCAAGGTCGTCTTCATGCGCAAACTCGAACGCGGCGGATCCGCCCATAGTTTCGGTATCCATGTGGCGAGACTCGCCGGTATGCCGCCTTCTATCGTACGCCGCGCCGATCAGGTGCTTGCCCATCTCGAATCTTCCTCGGCATCGCCCGAGACCGAGACACGCAAGCCCGATCTGACAGGACTCGGGAAAGCACGCGAAGGCTATCAGCTTTCTCTCTTCCAGCTTGACGATCCCCTTCTGTCACAAATCCGCGACAGGCTCCTCAATCTCAATATCGACAACCTTACGCCGCTGCAGTCGCTGACTGTCCTCCACGACCTCCAGTCTCTGCTCACAGGCAAAAATTGATAATAAAAAAATATGAAAGATCAGACCATACTTTTCCACTCCACGATATTCGGACCGATCCACTCACGGCGCCTCGGAGTGTCGCTCGGTGTCAATCTCATGCCGTCCGACGGCAAGATATGCTCTTTCGACTGTCTGTATTGCGAGGCAGGATTCAACGCCCAGGGCGCCGGAAAATCCGGACTGCCCTCCAAAGAGAAAGTGGCTGAGGATCTTGAGAAGAAACTCTCGGAAATGAGCGCGGCCGGTGATTCGCTCGATGTAATAACTTTCTCCGGCAATGGCGAACCGACACTTCATCCCGAGTTTCCGGAAATAGTCGACGAGGTGATCCGAATACGCGACCGCTACTATCCTGCCGCTAAAATATCGGTACTTTCAAATTCGACCCGGATTTTCGACAGGGATGTAGCAGAAGCGTTGCGCCGCGTGGATAACAATATCCTGAAGCTCGATTCCGCCATAGAAGACACCATGCGTCTCATCGACAGGCCCAATTCTCCCGAATTCACTGTCAGCCGTGTGGTCGAGTCGCTGAAGCAGTTCGAAGGCCAGGGCATAATCCAGACCATGTTGCTGCGCGGCGAACATGACGGGCAGCCGGTCGACAACACCACCGAAGCCGAGATCGACGCGCTCATCAGCGCCTATAAGGATATCCGTCCTCTCGAAGTGATGATCTACAGCATAGACCGTTCTACTCCCGAGGAAAAGCTGATCAAGATCGAACGGCCTGAACTTGAGCGCATCGCCGCGCGCATAGCGGCCGCAGGAATAAGAGTACAACCATTCTAAAACAGAAATATTGGATCTGCCTTCATTGATACAACCCCCTCTTCTCAAGCCGGGCGACCGCATCGCGATCGTCTCTCCGGCCACGATAGTTAATCCCGATTACATAGACGGCGCGGCGCGCTTTCTGGAATCCGAGGGATTCTCTCCGGTGGTCATGCCCCATGCCAAGGGACCCGCTTCCGGTTCTTTCGCCGCCTCCGACTCTGACCGTCTGGGCGACCTGACCGATGCATGGTCAGATCCGGCCATCCGTGCTATATTATGCGCGCGCGGAGGATACGGATGCAATCATCTTGTCGATAAGATACCGCTCTCCTCAGTTTCGGACGATCCTAAATGGCTCATCGGATTTTCCGACATATCGGTGCTTCATGCGCTGTCATTACGTGCCGGGGTGATATCTCTTCATGCCCCGATGGCCAAACATCTGACCTTATTGCCACCAGATCACTACTGCACCCGTGCCTTGATGCGCATCCTCACCGAAGGATTGCCCGTGGAATATTTTGCGCCGCCCCATCCTCTGAACATTTACGGGGAAGCCGAGGGCATACTCATTGGCGGCAATCTGGCCGTTATCAACGGACTCGCCGCCGGACCGTTCGACCCGATGGCATCGGAAGCGCCCGCGATACTTTTCATCGAGGATATCTCCGAAGCCATCTATGCCGTGGAAAGAATGCTTATCCGCCTGCGCCTCGCCGGACAGCTCGACCGCGTCAAGGGGCTTGTAGTCGGACATTTCACGGAATATCGCCCCGACCGCAATCATCCCGATATGGAAACGATGATCTCCCGCCTGCTGGGCGATGCGCCGTTCCCTGTGGCATTCGGATTTCCGGCCGGACATACGGATGACAATCTCCCCCTTGCGCTGGGCTCGAAAGCCATACTGACAGTAACGCCCGACGGCACATCTCTGTCGATGTCATGAACCGGGTTGTCACAATTTCAGAGTCACAATTCCCGGAGGCATGCCGTAAACTCGCAGAGGATGTGATACGCTCCGGTTTCGAATTCGATATTCTCGTCGGCATCGCGTCAGGAGGGTGGTATGTGACCAGACATATGCCTGCACCAGTGAGACTGTCCGTCACACTCCGCAGGGCATCGACAGCGACCAAAAAAAAAATACTTCCATCCCTGCTTAAATACCTCCCCAGACCTGTATGCGACATGCTGCGCATCGCGGAAAGCCGTTTTTACGGCTTGCTGTCGCATTTACGTAAGCCACACGTATCGTCAATCGACCTTTCCGATGAAGTGCTTGACACATTACGCTCCCGGCCGGACGCACGCATACTCATCGTTGACGATGCCGTCGATTCAGGCTCGACTCTGCTGACAGTGCGCGAATCAATCGCCGGCGAACTTCCGAAAGCCGAGATCCGCACGGCAGTCATAACCCAGACACGCCGCGACCCGCTCATCCGACCGGACTATAAACTATTTCCCACAGGCACAATTGTCAGATTTCCCTGGGCACCCGACGCCTGACCCCACAATTTTTCATCGCCACATACGTTTATATCATTAGCATAAAACCTTATCATAGGAATCATACAGAGATGTTCAAATCCATATCACTCGCAAAGATAACAGCGGCGATCTGCCTCATGATAGCCGCAGCCTCGGCGATAGCCTCGCGTCCCGTAGCCAACGATCCGAACTGGACCTTTCACTCCTCATTCGACAACAATCCCCGCAAGATCATCGACACCCCCGACCGTGTCTACTTCTTCGTACACCAGTGCGTTTATAACCTCACAAGCTACGGATCGTATTACAATATCCCGTCAGGAGCGGTATTATATATCGACAAGGCTGATATGGCGGGTGGTATAAAAGATCTAAGAAAAACAGCCAACCTTTCAGGCACCGATATGCGTCTCTTCTCTGTGGATCCGGAAACAGGAATGATTGTCATAGCATATCTCGACGGAGGTATCGATGTGATTACCCCCGACAATAACATAAGATATATCTCGGACATCAAAAAACGCTCTTTTCCGGGAGCCAATGTTATAAATGCGATCTCTTTTGATCCCAAGACGCACAATGCGTGGATTGCAGCCGGAGACGGCTTTATCTGTATTTCAGCCACCTCTCTGGAAGTTATCAGGACCGGATGGTTGGGAACGAATGTCTCCGACATATGTCCGGTTGGAGATCGGGTCGTGGCAATAATAGACGGAGGATTCTACGAGGCCCCTTCCGGAGCCGACGTCCGTCATCGTGAATCCTTCACATCAATCGCCTCTGTGTCAAGCGGTATAGCCGGCACACCCCTCCGGATTTTACCTCTCGGCAACACATGTTTCGGCTATGTCACCTCCACCGGTGCTATAATAAAAGGTTTTGTCGCAGCCAACGGTAAGTGGGACAGAGAAGCTTTTAAATATGACGGGGCCATATTGCAGGCTCAGAACATCAGTGTGGCAGACCGGCTCGAACAGACCGTGTTGCCCACAAAAAACGGCTATTATATAGCGTCTTCAGCCAACGCATACTTCCTGAACAGATCTGCGACAGACGGTAGTGCCCCCACATTCATCACGCAGTCGCTTCCGTCGGGCAGCACCCTATATTCCGCCTCTTACGATCAAAAGACTTTCTGGTTCTATCGTAATCGAAGCGAATTTATTTCTCGCGATATTAACAATAAGTCCTGGTCTGAACCCGAGGTATTTACATATTCCGGTCCGCTTGTCTGCAAGGATGTCGATTTCATTTATTCTCCCAATCATGGTTTTCTAAGTGTCAACCGGGAGCCTAATGTAAAGCAGTTAGGTATAGACTGCGTAATGTCTCCTCTCGTGACATCCTTCCGTAATGGCAAATGGACAAATCTGTCTCCTGTCCACAACAAACCGTATTATGCCGATGAGAATCAGTCGTTTTACAATACCTGGCTTAACAACAGGCATCTTTATCCGATAGGCAATCCTCTTGGCGTTGCTGTCGATCCGGTATTTCCGGAGTACATGCATGTCGGGTCCACATGGTGCGGTGTGGCTGCTATCAATATAGAGGATCCCCGTAAATATCCCATCCTTTCTACAGTTCCCGGATATGTCTTCTCTGCTTATCCATCTCAGACGGATCTTCCTAAACAGACATGGGGAACATTCACAGGAAGTTGCTGCGCGGGTTTTGATGGAGACAACGTATTGTGGGTATTCCGTAACAATACATGGAACTCCAACAGTTCTTTAAAAAATGACGTCATTTTCAGATACTGGACTCCCGAGGCCAGAAAAGCGGCTCTTGAAAGCGGAGATGTCTCATTGGCAGGAAACTGGAAAGAACTCTCTCTGCCGGGTGAATATAGTCCCGAATTCTGGAATTACGCCAAAGCACTTCGGCATCCTGTAAACAAAGGCAAACTTGTGGCGGCAATCCATGGAGGGAACTCCAAGGGACGCCCGCTTATCATCTTCGATCATAAAGGCACATTGGAAAATACATCAGACGATAAATTCACATACGTCTACAATGTACGGCTTGAGAATGGCGCACTCATGAAGTTTGGATACATAAAAGATCTAATAGAGAATCCTCTGACTGGTGAATTGCTTATTCTTGCCTTCACAGATTCCTTTATCATAAACCCCTCCGATCCGATAACCGACGGTATCATTCCCGGTAAGATTCTGACTTTTAAATCCGACTTCGGCTCAGGGTGCGAGTTTCTATCTCCTTTGAAAGCCTACGCCGCTTGCTATGATGAATATGGGCGCCTTTGGATCGGAGGAGACGAATCAGGCATAATAGGACTGAATGCCGACCGGTCAGAACTTATCGCCCATTACACTACCAGCAATTCTCCCCTTCCTTCAAACAGGATTTATGGACTGGGCTGGAATCCTGAGACTAAATCTCTGTTTGCTTCCACAGACCAGACAATTCTGGAAATAAAAGTCGACAATATCACAGGAGCACCTATAGGAAACGGCATACAGGATCCTTTCCTCACTCCGACTGTCGTACGCCCTGACTACACGGGTACAATAGCCATCCATAACATACCGAAGGGTGCTACCCTTAAGGTGACCGATGCAAACGGGAAAACCGTTGCCAATATACCTGATCCCGAACATGGAGTCGCATTCTGGAATCTTCTTGACAAAGACGGACGTTGCGTCCCGACAGGTCTTTATAAAGTTTCGGACGCCACGGCTACAACCGATTTTCCGACTCTCGACGTGGTTCTGACACGTTGATATCTTTAAGAGATATCATATGATGAAACGCACCGACAACAACATGGATGCCGTACGTTACGTACTGGCATTCTCTGTTGTTGTAGCCCATTTCAATTATCTTTGCGGCTTCGACATCCCATGGCCCGTCTCAAGCAGCACCGGCGTCGGAGGCTTTTTCGCCCTGAGCGGCTTTCTGATATACCGCAATTTCGAACAAAGACCGATCATCAGACACTACGTGCTGAGCCGTACGCTTAGAATCCTACCCCCATATGTGCTGATTGTAGTTTTATGTGCGTTCCTACTTGCTCCTTTCTCTACACTCCCGGCCAGAGAATACTTTCTTGATCCCGGATGGTGGAAATATCTCGCAAGCAACCTTCTGTTTCTAAATTTTCTTGCTCCGGATATTCCCGGAGTTTTCAGCGGTCCCGAATTCGTAACTTCAGCCGTAAACGGGTCGTTATGGACTATGAAAGTGGAATGGTGTTTATATTTGAGCGTACCTCTTGTGGCAGCTTTGATCCGAGCTCTTCACAAGAAAGTCCCTTCTTCTTCATGGATTTTTATTGCCGTCATAGTTCTTTCAATAGGATATTCTCTATTGTTTAACCATATTTACTACACGACAGGAAAAGAAATCTTTGCTATTCTCGGACGTCAGGTCTTCGGACAGCTCTCCTATTTCTACATGGGAGTGCTGATGTATTATCATCTTGACCTTCTCAGACAATGGAAATGGGTCTTCCTTGCCGCGGCTTTGACAGGTTTGCTGATAATGCGTCTCCTGCCGGAGTCTATTCTTATCATTAAACCCGTAGCTGAAAGCACTCTGGTGATATGGGTCTCGATGATTGGCCGCTGGGGACATTGGTTCAGCCGGCATGACAATGTCAGTTACGACATATATCTGTTTCATTTCCCTATCATTCAACTTGCCGTGCTTCTCGGCGCACCGGCTTTAGGAAAATGGCCGGCATTCCTGATATGTCTCGCTACAGTGATCGTACTCTCGTTCTTGTCTTGGAATCTTATCGGCAAACCATTTATGAAGGTAAAGAAACAATGGCTTGAAAACAAAAAGTTGTAAATGAATCGCAATTATGCTCGACCGCACTTCCCATATCAGCCGTTGCATTTCATGGTTGCAATTCCCGCTTGCTCTCCTTGTTATATTGATGCACACAGATGTGACATATGATCACTCCGATCCAAGTTCTGTACTCAACGCATTTTTATGTTGGCCGATGCCCGCGGCCGCTCTTCCGGCATTCTTTTTTATATCCGGATATCTGTTCTTTGCCGGACGCGATACATTCGCATGGAAAGATTACGGACATGCGATGCGTAAAAAATTCTTCACCCTTCTTCTTCCCTACCTCCTGTGGATAAGTATCGCTTATTTATCCACCATATTCATTCAAGGCGCGGATCATGCACCGGAGCCGACCGATATCCGGGGTATTTTCTGGGACGGAAGACCGATACAGCCCGAACACTCCCTATTCGGATATACCTTTCATATGTTCGGTATGCCGGGAGGATTCGGAGTCATGTGGTTCGTACGGGATCTTATGGTAATGATGCTGTTTACCCCGTTAATTTGGATGATCGGTAAGACACTCGGCAAATTGGCTATCTTTCTGATTTTAATCGCAATTATAACTCATTCAGGACTTCCGGGATTTGGCATACGCGGCCCGTGGTATTTTATACTCGGCTCTCTCTTCGCCATATGCAATATCGATTTCATGCCGGTACTCAGACGTTTCGGGCTGCCCATCATTGCTTTATGGCTCATTATGTGTCTTGTATTCGGATGGATGGTCTGGTCTTTCGATCTTAACCATCTTCTTAACGGGCCTCTCTCGACTCTTTTTCGTGATTGTACGGCACTTATCGGTGTATTCGCATTATTCGCACTGGCATCCTATGCACTGTCGTACAAACGTCTTGACAGCTTTAACCGGCTCTTGCTGTTCTTGTCTCCGACAGCATTTTTCATATATGTCGTACACCCGTTGCCTGTAATCGAACTATTAGGACATGTCACGGATTTCCTTATAACCGATCCTCGCTTACAACTCACAGTGGCATTCTTCTGGTTCATAGCCCTCCGGCTCACACTGATACCTGCAATTTATTTTCTTATGCTGCGTTTCTGTCCTAAAACCCTTGGTTTGATAACTGGCAGAAGGACAAGCCGTATATTTACATCTTCCTCCCGGTTTTCAGAAGATTGTGCCGAATAATCCCTCATTTTCATAATTCAGATATATTCACTAACTTTGCACTCCTATTTTATCCAAAATCAATACACTAAAAGTAAGACAAAATAATGAAGACAGCTCTGATAACCGGCATTACTGGCCAGGACGGCAGCTATCTTGCCGAATTTCTACTTGACAAAGGATACGACGTGCA
>DAAV01000065.1 GCA_001701295.1 Bacteroidales bacterium H10 | reverse complement strand
TCTGTATTTTTATGGGTATTGAAGCCTGTGAGTCTTATGTAGCCCTCGCCGGCATCACCGAATCCCACTCCCGGAGTGCACGATATGTGAGTCTCCGCGAGACACTTTCCGAACAAATCCCAAGAAGATTCTCCATTGGGAGATTTGACCCATATATATGGAGAATTTTCCCCACCGAAAACCGTAAAACCGGCTTTAGACATCGTGTCGCGTATCATACGGGCATTCTCGAGATAATAATCGACATTCTCTCTTACCTCTTTTTTTCCGTCAGGAGTATAGAGCGCCTCAGCGCCACGCTGTATTATATAGCTCGCTCCGTTGAACTTTGTGGTCTGCCTTCTGAGCCAAAGCTTACGTAGAGGGACTTTATTCCCTTTATCATCGGTTCCCGTAAGGGTCGAAGGCACAACTGTATATCCGCAACGCAAACCTGTGAACCCCGCCGTCTTTGAAAAACTGCGCACCTCGACAGCAACCTCACGGGCACCTTCTATCTCATAAATGGAATGAGGCACTTCCGGATCGGTTATATATGCGCAATAGGCGGAATCATATATAATTACGGCCTCGTTGGCACGCGCGTAATCCACCCATGACTTGAGTTCATCACGAGTGAAAGACACTCCTGTAGGATTGGCCGGTGAGCACAGAAAGATCACGTCAGCGTGTTCGGCAGGAGGAAGAGGCTTGAAACCGTTTGCCTCATTACATTCAAGATATACGAACCGGCTCCATTTTCCATCGACAAGCTCTCCGCCACGTCCGTCTATCACATTTGAATCCACATATACCGGATAGCCGGGATCGGCTACGGCGACTATACTGTCTTCGGAATATATGTCACCGAGGTTTCCAAGATCGCTTTTCGCACCGTCGGAGATGAATATTTCATCAGCAGATATGTCTATGCCCCTTTCGGCATAATCATTGCATGCTATCGCATTGCGCAGGAAATCATATCCCTGTTCAGGACCATAACCGTGGAACGACGTGGATTCCGCCATATCATCCACAGCGTGATGCATCGCCCTGATCGCGGCATTGGGTATGGGAAGCGTGACATCGCCGATATCCATGCGTATCACATCGACACCGGGGTGCTCTTCCCTGAACTTACGCAATCTGGCCGCCACAGTCGAAAAAAGATACGACTCAGGCAATTTTTCGAAATTATCGTTGATTTTCATTTTTAATCTTGGTAATTGGTTAAATAGAACTCACCGTCGCAGATAAATTCCGCAGGGCCTGTCATGAATACATGCCCGGACATCTCGTCCCAATGGATATGCAGCACACCACCGCGGAGACGCATCTCGACTTTACGCCCGGTCAGATTGTTAAGCACAGCTGCCACAGCCGTAGCACAAGCTCCGGTACCGCATGCGAGAGTCTCGCCGGTACCCCTCTCCCATACGCGCATCTCGATGGTGTTACTGTCGATGACTCGGGCGAACTCAATGTTGGATTTACGCGGGAAAATGTCGGCGATCTCAAGCTGCGGACCTTCGGTGAGGACCTGTCGGTCGGTAATGCAGTCTGTGAAGATCACGGCGTGGGGATTACCCATGCTTACCGCAGTTATCGGATAAGAGAAGTCTCCCACATTTTCCGTCTCAGATATTTTCATTTCCGCATTCCTGGAGAGAACCGGGATACGTTCGGGGCGCAGTTCCGGAATTCCCATGTCCACCGTCACAGACTCAACTTCGCCGTCTTCAACGTGCAGATGAAGTATTTTTATGCCTGCGAGGGTTTCAAGCGAGACTTCCGTCTTGTCTGTAAGCCCGCGGTCATAGACATATTTTCCGATGCAACGCGAGGCGATACCGCACATCTCGGCTTCCGATCCGTCGGAATTGAACATCCGCATACGGAAATCGGCGACGTCCGACTTCATTATCGCAACAAGCCCGTCGGAGCCGATGCCGAAATGGACATCGCTCATTTTGCGGGCGAGATCATGTAAATTTTCGGAGGTCTCCCTGGTGGCGTCGATATAGATGTAATCATTACCGGCACCATGCATCTTGGAGAATGAGATTTTTTTTTGCTCTTTTTTCATAGCGACCGCACTGTCTTGAGCGCTTCTAAGAGAAAAGTTTTAAGTTGTGAAAAAACACTTTCCACGCTGCAAAATTACAACAGATTTTAAAAATTACAAAATTTATAGTCAAAAAAATATGCCGCAGACATTATGTTTCTGCGGCACTGAGGGTATGAGAATCTATGATTTTTTATTTGTTGCTGAAGGTTATAGGGATTGTAAAACGCGACGGCACAGGCTTTCCGTCATTCTCGGCCGGTATCCATTGTCCGCTTGTGCCTTGGACAACACGTATGGCTTCCGAATCGAACGGTTCACCACAAGAACGCATAATCTTTGTATCCGACACCTCCCCTTTCGTTCCAATTGTGAACTGAACTATGACACGTGCCGGTTTTTCGAGAGCCGGAGCGTCTGCCGGATATTTCACATTGTCATTGCAGTACTGCCTGAAAGCGTCCGAACCACCCTTGTACTCCGCGATTCTGGAAGGCGCGAGATAGATTCCATTCTCATCATACTGGCGGTATGTTATCTCATGACCGGCGGCTTTGGCTGCCGCGACCGTCTCGATCATTATTTTCCCCTGAGGATAAGCCGGATCATCCTTAAGAATCGTCATCGAGGCGATATCGGACGGATCGATGTCCTGAAGACTGCCTTCAAATAGTTTTCCGTCGATAAAATATGCCAGTCCGGCCTTCTCCTTTGTCTGAGTAGAATTCGCTGTCTCCGCCCCTTTATCGACAACTTCGGCACTGTCCGCTACTGCAGTCCTGACATCTTCGGCTGCCGCAGCGTCAGAGGCAACAGCGGGAGCAATCGAGATTACTTTGCCGGAAGTTTGCAAAATTTCGACAGATGCAGTAACTTTGTCAGTCGAAACATCGCTGAGTGTCGTTGAGGAAATACGACTTACTACGTCGGCCACTGCCGGCTGCGAGAGGGTCATGACTGCCAGGGCCGCCATTGCGGGAAGCGCGAGCGCCGCCACACGGCGTGACGGATTTGTTTTTTTGTAATTCATCATAATGATTCTTTTTTTAAGTAATGATTTGTGATGCAGAGTGTCGGCGAAGACTGGAAAACTTGAGCCGACAGTCTTTTTTAACAACATAAACTGATATCGTACAGGATCCTTGCCTCCTACGGCACAATCTACCTGAAACTCATGGAGATCTTTCAATTCGCGCATAAGCAGCCATGCCGCCGGCGAAAACCATTGCAGGATTGCCGTGAGTTGGGCCGGAATGAGATCAAGCCAGTGCAGAAGTCTGAGGTGCATGGTCTCGTGCGCGACAATCATATCATATGATTCATCAAGATCCTCAGGTCGCAATATAACATACCTGCCCCAGCTGAAAGGCCCGGTAGCGCGAGTAGTCACGACCTCCGTGTATTTGTCTTTCGCCACATGGCGTCCGGACGCTATGATACGTGCCATCCGTATGATCCCCACAAGAGTAAAGAGCACAGACAATAAGACTCCCGACACGTATAGCCACAATACTATTCTCAGCCAGTCTATGCCACTCTCCTCAGGATAAACGGAATCTCCGGCCAGAGTCAATATAACGGGCAATTCAACTTCCACGTCAGGATCATGCGACATAGTCTTTACAAAAACCGGCAATGCCGGCAATATCCAGGACAACACATATATCCCGAGCAACAGGATTCTGTTGAGCGAATGAAAAGTCGTTGTCGCCATTATCCATTTGTAGACGAGATAGAGCAGAGTCATGACCAGACATACCTGAATCATATAACTGAAGAAATGTCCCATATTCAGTCCTCCTTACTATTGTTTTTTTTCGACTCAATCTTTTCGATCAGCTCTTTCAGCTCTTCGGTCGATATCTTCTCTTCCTGCACGAGAGACGAAACAAATCCTATGTATGACTTGCCGAAAAAACGGTCTATGAGACCGCGAAGCGAACGGTCACGATAATCCGATGCATCGACAAGCGAGAAATAGCGGTATGAATTTCCTACCTGTTCATGCCCGAGCCATCCTTTCGCCTCAAGTCCCCGTACAAATGTAGAGACAGTATTGAAATGTGGCTTCGGATCCGGCCAGCGATCCACAAGCTCCCGTACAAACATCGGGCCATGCTCCCAGAAACAGGCCATGATCGCTTCTTCTTTTGGAGAGAGCCGTTTCTTATCGCTTATATTTCCTTCTTTCATAATCATAAGTAACTGTTCCAAATCGAGTATGTCTTATCTTATAGGGGCAAAAATATAACTAAAGTTTTAGTTATGCAACTAAAACTTTAGTTATTAACATATTTTAATAGTTAAGACTGCAATTACGATAAATACGTCTGAATAAGTCCCGACTATTACCGCATAATCTTGTGATACTCCGTCATGCCGTCGGAATACTCCACCACTATTACGTGGACACCCGTACGCGCAGATGCCAGAGAAATGACATTTTTATCAAACTCCATGCCGAGAAGCTTACCGGAAGCATCGTAAAGTAGTATGGATTCGACCGGTTCAATACTCGAAACCACGCATTTATCACCGTCTATGCTGATGCCCGATCTCATATCGGCCTTTACTCCTTCAACTGCCGAATATCCTGGAAGCGAGCCGGAGAGCACACCCTGAAAAAACATGGAAACCGGTATATCTCCCTGTTTGTCCGCGAATTTTGCATTCATTACCTTAATTTTCACATCATGTTTACCCTTTGAGAGCGGGCCTACATGAAGCACACGATTGTCGATCTTGTCGCCGGGACACCAGTTGGAAAAAGACTGCCATTCCTGATCGGACATCTCACTGTAACCGTAGATACCGTTCAACTGTGTGTTGTATACCCTAAACGGCTCACAACTGTCGCGTCCCGGTGTATATATTGTGGCGAGTTTGCCATCGAAATAGACAAAATGTTTGCGGCGGTTGTATTCCTCGCCTCCCGGGTTGGCACCATGGTTCGAGGTTATAAAAATGACATGCCCGTCGCTTACATCTTCAGTAAGTTCAAACGACCATGTTTTCACCGTTTTGCCAGGTTCGTCCGTACACCCCTCACCATAATTGTTGAAGTTACCGCCCATATATTCCGGTTTCTTGATCACAATAGGCACAAGCACATTATTGTCGGTCTTTGGGGCAGGTTGCGCGTCGGTCACGAAAGTAAGCGTACCGGTGAAGACATCCTGTCTTCCCGCACAGCCTCTGACCTGCTCATTGGCAGCATACGGAATGCCGAAAAGTTCGAACTCGGCCCATATGTCATAGTCGGCCCTGAGCCGCGCATCACGCAGTATCAGCGACATATAATCCATATCAAATTCATACGGGACAGATGAGGGTTCTATGTTTTTATTCATGAAAGGCGTTATGAACCGTCCGATCTCAAGACGGTCCACTTCATCGGGCACATAACTTTCCGCGCCTTTGGGCACAAGTGCGAGGTTGATGTTTCCTATTCTGTCATAATTGTCACACAAGGCCCCTATCTCGACAAGCATCTTGAGATTCTCGCCTATACCGTCAAGCTGCTCATCTGTGAGCCTGACAGAATATAGAGANNGCGGTGACGCAGGATACCGTCGTTTTCGGGTATCATCGCTTTGCTTTCGTCAGAAAGATTTTCAAGAGTGTTGTAACCGTCGAAAAATATCACATCGTCATATATGACCATTCGTGATTCATCACCTGTCGCCGGACCATCGTCCGCGCTTGCCGACATGGCTATGGCCATGCATGAGGCAATCAGAACTTTCGGGTAGATTCTTGCCATAAATTCATATTTTAAATGTTAGTAACTGTTCAAAATTATTTTTATTTCTAAAAAAGAGACGCCATAATTTCATCCGACACCATGACGCCCCGGGATGTGAGAGCCAAT
>DAAV01000033.1:20353-20993 GCA_001701295.1 Bacteroidales bacterium H10 | reverse complement strand
CCTCATAAAATGAAAAAAACTTACATCACACTCTCCAGTGTGGCCATTTCAGCACTGCTCTGTCTCGGAGCCGCATCATGTGGAAATGAAAAAAAGGAGACAAAAGCAGCTCCTGCCAAAGCCAAGACGGAAAAACTTACTTCCAATCTTCCCAACTACCGCTATGTGGATCTCGAAAGCGTGCTGAGCCGTTACAATCTTGCAAAAGACTATAACGAGGAAATGCTCAGACTCCAGACAAACGCCGAAAGCCAGATGAAGCAACATCAGAACAAGATCCAGAGTTTTGCCACAACCGTACAGAACAAGATGCAGAACAACGGATATCTGTCGGAAGCCTCCTACAAGCAGGATGAACAGAAAATGGCAAACATGCAGAACGAGGCCCAGCGCAGCATGCAGAATCTGCAGAACAACATAGCCCAGGCTGCCGAGCAGGCTCAAAAGACAATCAATGACTCGATCAACGCGTTCATAGAGACATATAACAAGACAAGAGGCTACGATGCCATTTTCTTCAAGGCAGCAACCCTCTACATCAATCCTGAGCTCGACATCACCGACGAGGTTGTGGAGGGTCTGAATGCCCGTTACAACAAGGTAAAAAAATAAAAATCCTCATTGGATTGTTTTATGAGAT
>DAAV01000033.1:0-20297 GCA_001701295.1 Bacteroidales bacterium H10 | reverse complement strand
CATAGAGGACAATATTATAAATAAGGAACAAAATGAAAAGACGGTGCTTGTCGGACTCGCCACCCGCATGCAGAACGAGGCCAAGACCGACGAGTATCTTGACGAACTGGCGTTTCTGGCCGAGACAGCCGGAGCCGAACCGGTGACACGTTTCACACAGAAACTCGACTATCCGAATCCGAGAACTTACGTCGGCACCGGTAAACTCGAAGAGATAAGGGAATATGTCGAAGAAAACGAAATAGGACTTGTAATCTTCGATGACGAACTTTCTTCAAAACAGGTCGCCAACATCGAGAAAGAGCTTAAAGTCAAAATTCTTGACCGCACAAGTCTGATTCTCGACATATTTGCAAAACGGGCGCAGACCGCCACAGCCCGTACTCAGGTGGAACTTGCGCAATACCAGTATCTGCTTCCCCGTCTTACCCGCATGTGGACACACCTTGAACGCCAGCGCGGCGGTATAGGCATGCGTGGCCCCGGCGAGACACAGATAGAGACGGACCGACGCATAATTCTCGACAAGATCTCCCGTCTCAAAGAGGAACTTGTCGCCATTGACAAGCAAAAAGTAGTGCAGAGGAAAAATCGCGGAAAACTTACCCGTGTAGCTCTCGTCGGATATACCAATGTCGGCAAATCGACACTCATGAATCTTCTCAGCAAAAGCGATGTCTTCGCCGAGAACAAACTCTTTGCCACACTCGACACTACCGTACGCAAGGTGGTTATAGAAAATCTGCCGTTTCTGCTGTCTGACACAGTCGGATTCATCCGCAAACTGCCGTCGCATCTTGTAGACTCCTTCAAATCTACTCTCGACGAAGTGCGTGAGGCGGATGTTCTGGTACATGTGGTGGATGTCAGCCATCCCAATTTCGAGGAACAGATAGAAGTAGTCAACAAGACTCTGGCCGATGTATGCGATTCCGCGGAAAAGCCGATGATCATGGTCTTCAACAAGATAGACGCCTTCACTTATACTCCCAAAGATCCTGACGACCTTACGCCCATGACCCGCGAAAACATCTCGCTCGATGATTTCAGAAAAACATGGATGAGCCGCATGGACAACAACTGTGTATTTATCTCTGCCAAAGAGCGTATAAACATAGACGAGCTCAAGGATCTGCTTTACCAGAAAGCAAAAGAAATACATACGGCCCGATTCCCGTATAACGATTTTTTATATCAGAAATACGACGAAAACTGCGATTTATGAACAATATCAGCGAAACCAACGACATGACAAGTCTGCGACGCCGTCCGCTCGAATGGTGGGAACGCCGCAAACTTGAAAGCAACGGGTGCCGTTCGCTCGACTGGAGTGCCGTTCGCATGTGCGACGCCACCGATCTTGATTCTGTCCGTAACGTGGAATTTATAGGGGCCGTATCACTCGGCATAATCCGCAGGGATCTTGGTTCGGAAGTGTCTGACGCCCGTCTGGAGAACTGCGTGATCGGCGATTACGCTACGGTACGGAACATCGGTATGCACCTCCGGAACTGTATCGTAGGCAAAAATGCGACTGTCACGGACGTCTCTTCAATAGAGTTCGAGCCGGAAGCCATGTGCGGCATCGGTGTGGAAGTCAGTGTCCTTGACGAGACCGGCTCAAGACCCGTCACAATCTATCCCGGTCTTTCCGCCCAGACGGCCCTGCTTATGGCACGTGAACCAAAATGGAATGAACGTCACCTGAAACCACTTCTTGAGGACCATCTTGAACGGCTCAGCCCTGAACACAGCATTGGAGAAGGAGCAACCGTAGCCAATTGCGGTGAACTGCGCAATGTCAGCGTAGGGCGCGAAGTAAAAGTGATCGGAGCCCGTCGACTCAGCAACGGCATGATCATCAACAATGCGGCCCCCGGACGCTGCATGGCCTTCGTGGGCAACGGAGTCGATGCCGAAAATTTCATAATTGAAGATGGGGTGGCCGATTCCGGAGCCATAATCCGAAACTGCTACATCGGTCAGGGAGCGATACTTGAGAAAGGATTTTCCGCACATGACTCACTATTCTTCGCCAATTGTTCTCTTGAAAACGGGGAAGCGTGCGCTCTTTTCGCCGGACCATACATCTNNCACAAATCATCGTTGCTCATCGGTTGCCAGACCTCATTCATGAATGCAGGCAGCGGTACAAACCAAAGCAACCATATGTATAAATTAGGACCTGTGCACTGGGGAATCCTCGAACGCGGAGTAAAGACCAGCTCCGCATCCTATCTTATGCTCGGAGCGAAAATCGGAGCGTTTTCCCTCCTTATGGGTCAACATAAGACTCATCCGGATTCCTCCCAGTTTCCTTTCTCATATCTGTTCGGTGATGAAAAAGGAGCGACCGTCGTCGTGCCCGGGGTCATGCTCCGCAGTTGCGGGCTGATGCGCGACGAGCAGAAGTGGCCTACACGCGACCGCAGACTTAAACGCAAATTGCCCATGCACGACCGCATAGTCTTCAATGTGCTCAATCCTCTCACTGTCGACAAGATGCTTTCCGCCTCCGAAGTCATCGAGAAACTTCTTGCCCGACCTGCCGACGATGACCGCTACATACGTTACAGGGGCATGAAATTCACCCGTGCATCGCTCGAACGCGCACGTCATCTCTATGAACTGGCCATCTACAAATATCTTTCCGACCGTCATGAAAATGAAATGTCTGACACAAACACAGACAGCCGGCAGGCATCGGAATGGGTAGATATCGCAGGACTGCCGATGACCCGTGAAGATCTGAGAATGGCCATGGAGGCTGAATCAATCGATAAAATGGAAGCAGTATTCACTGCGTCCCTNNTCCCTTGACAACTACAAAGATCTGGAACGGAAATGGATCGCGGCTCGTTTTCCCGAACGCTGGCACCGCACCGCAGAGGTAATAGCAGACTACGCGCGCGAATTCGACCGGATGGTAGAAGAAGACCGTACACGCTATCTTGAAGATCTGAATGCCCAGAACGAAATGCTCGCTCTCTGATGACACTGATATCTAGGACTCAGAATCAAAAAAAGGCCATGNNCCATGAGAAGCGCTTCTCATGGCCTTTAAATTTAAATCCCGAACATCAATAATTATCGGCTTTTATCTCGAAAAAGCTGCGGGAATGCTTGCATACGGGGCAAAGTTCAGGGGCTTTCCGGCCTATTACGATATGACCGCAATTACGACAGATCCACATCGCATCTTCATCGCGAGAGAAAACGATACCATCTTCGATGTTGGCAAGAAGCTTGCGATATCTCTCCTCGTGATGACGCTCTATTGCTCCTACCGCACGGAATTTCTTCGCGATTTCAGTGAATCCTTCTTCCTCGGCCTCACGTGCCATACGGTCATACATGTCCGTCCATTCGTAATTCTCACCCTCGGCAGCATCTTTAAGGTTGGCCATTGTATCAGGCACCTCTCCGCCATGAAGATATTTGAACCAGAGTTTGGCATGCTCTTTCTCGTTGTTGGCTGTTTCCTCAAAAAGAGCCGCAATCTGTTCGTAGCCGTCGCGACGCGCTTTTGATGCATAATAACTGTATTTGTTGCGGGCCTGTGATTCACCTGCAAAAGCGTCCATAAGGTTACGCTCTGTCTTTGTTCCTTTTAAATCTTGCATTGTTTTTTAGTTTATGTAAATTATATGATTGTCATTTAAATAACTTTCTGTTTCATATCATCCGGCACATTCCGGACATATTCCTCTGAAAATGACATCGACAGCATCGATATTGAAGCCCCCCGCAGAGTCAAGGCCCTTGAATGCAGCCGGAAGAGGCATGTCGAAGATACGTCCGCAGCGGCGGCATTGGAAGTGAGCATGATCGGGGCGCGGCGCAAAGTCATATCGACGGTTATTACTGTCAAACTCAAGTTCCCGAAGCAGACCGGCTCCGGCAAGAACATGCAGCGAGTTATAGACAGTGGTTCGGGACATTGTCGGAAATCTGCCCGAAAGCTCCGTGAATATCTCTTCGGCGGAAGGATGCCGCGTACCGCTGGCTACAAATGAAAGAATAGCCACACGTTGCACAGATGGCCTGATTCCGGACCGATGAAGCAGTTCCGTAAGATCACTATCCGAAAAATAATGGTCGGTCATCATTTTAACACTATTGTAACGATTACAAATTTAGTAATAATTTCAGATATATCCAAATTTCTACGATAAAAAAATAAAATGCTTCGTAAAGAACATCGGTTATTCACCATGTCCTTTACGAAGCAATATGAGTTATACCCCGTCAGGGGAGTTTTCTATGTTATTTGGAAAGAGCAGCAATAGAGGCGCGGATCGTAGTGAGTTTTTCCTCTGCATCCGATTTCTTTTTACGTTCCACAGCCACCACAGCCTCAGGCGCATTTACCACAAACTTTTCATTTGACAGTTTTTTCTCGACTCCGGCCAGGAATTTGGTATAATATTCAAGATCCTTGTTAAGCTTGGCAAGTTCTTCCTCAACGTTTACCTTGTCGGCCAACGGAATAGAATATTCCACCTTGCCTACTATAAAGGCTGCGGCAGCGGGATTCTTCTCATCGACCACCTTGATAGCACTTATATTACCCATCTTGATGATTACAGAATCGAGTGAGCCGTCATGCTGGCTTTGCACATCGAGTTCCAGCGCATCGCGCTGCGGGATCTGTTTCTGCTTGCGGACGGTGCGGACACCGGCTACAACCTCCTTGAGATGCTCAAAGTCGGCGATCAGACCTTCGTTGACGGCAGCAGGCTCCGGAAGCTGCGCATACATGATGCTCTCCCCTTCCCGGCGCTCTGCAAGATGCTGCCAGAGTTCCTCGGTGATGAAAGGCATGAAAGGATGCAGCAGACGCAAAAGCATGTCAAAAAATCCGATGGTAGCATCGAATGTCTTCTTGTCGACAGGCTGCCCGTAGGCAGGCTTTATAACCTCAAGATACCACGATGAGAATTCATCCCAGAACAATTTGTAGACTGCCATAAGAGCCTCCGATATACGGAATTTACCCATCAGGTCGGTCATCTCGATCATTGTCTCGTTCAGTTTTGCCCCGAACCATTCGACAGCGATACGTGAACTTTCAGGCTGCTCTATGTCGGCAACTTCCCAGCCCTTGATGAGTCGGAATGAATTCCAGATCTTGTTGCAGAAATTACGTCCCTGCTCACACAAGGCATCATCATACATTATATCATGACCCGCGGGGGCGGCAAGCATTATACCCATACGCACTCCGTCGGCACCGAATTTCGCTATAAGATCGAGAGGATCGGGCGAGTTGCCGAGCGACTTTGACATCTTGCGGCCTATCTTGTCACGCACGATGCCGGTGAAATAGACGTTTCCGAACGGTTTCTTTCCGGCAAACTCATATCCGGCCATGATCATGCGCGCCACCCAGAAGAAAATAATATCGGGAGCAGTGACAAGATCTGATGTCGGATAATAATATTTGAATTCCTCGTTGTCCGGATCGAGAATACCGTTGAAAAGGGAGATCGGCCACAGCCAGGAAGAGAACCATGTGTCAAGACAATCGGGATCACGCTTGAGATCTGCGAGAGTAAGAGATGCGTTGCCGGTCTTTTCGATGGCTTTTACAAGTGCGGCCTCGTCCGATTCCGCCACCACATATCCCCCTTCGGGAAGATAATATGCCGGGATACGGTGTCCCCACCAGAGCTGACGGGAGATACACCAGTCCTTAATATTAGACATCCAGTGACGATAGGTATTCTTGAACTTGACAGGTACAAACGATATGTCATCATCCTCGACAGCCTTTAGAGCCGGTCGGGCAAGAGATTCCATCTTGACAAACCATTGCATGGACAGCTTCGGTTCTATGACGGCATCGGTACGTTCGGAATGCCCCACCTTGTTCACATAATCCTCCACTTTCTCCACAAGACCCGCTGCGGCAAGATCTTCCATGATCTTACGGCGGACATCAAAACGATCCATGCCGACATACATTCCGCCGGCTTCAGAGATGGTACCGTTGTCGTTGAAAATATCTATTGAGGGAAGATTATATTTATCACCGAGCATATAGTCATTGACATCATGCGCCGGAGTGACCTTAAGACAGCCCGTGCCGAATTCCATCTCGACATACTCATCCATGATGATAGGTACGGAACGACCTACAAGAGGCACAATGACATTTTTGCCTTTAAGCCATGTGTAACGCTCGTCATTGGGATTGACACATACGGCGGTATCGCCGAGGATTGTCTCGGGACGGGTAGTAGCCACGACTATATAACGGTCATCCCCTTCCACTTTATAGCGGAGATGGAAAAGTTTGCTCTGTTCCTCCTTATATATTACTTCCTCGTCAGAAAGTGCGGTCAATGCCTGAGGATCCCAGTTGACCATACGCACTCCGCGATAGATGAGACCTTTTTCATAAAGATCGCAGAACACTCGGATGACGCTTGCCGAACGCGTCTCATCCATAGTGAAAGCGGTGCGTTCCCAGTCACACGATGCACCGAGTTTGCGGAGCTGTTTGAGAATTATGCCGCCATATTTGTCGGTCCAGTCCCAAGCGTGTTTGAGGAATTCCTCTCGTGTCAGCGAGTGCTTGTCAATACCCTCCTGAGCAAGCTTGGCCACGACCTTGGCCTCTGTGGAGATCGCAGCATGGTCAGTGCCGGGCACCCAGCATGCATTTTTGCCGGTCATACGCGCGCGACGCACGAGAATATCCTGAATGGTATTGTTAAGCATATGGCCCATATGCAAAACGCCGGTCACATTGGGCGGCGGAATGACAATTGTATAGGGCTCTCTCTCATCAGGTACAGAATGGAACAGGCCATGCTCCATCCAATACGCGTACCATTTGTCCTCGACATCCTGAGGATTATATTTGGTTGCCAATTCGTTCATGATTTTGCAATTTTGCAGATTTATAATTCATTCTGCAAAGTTACTACAAAAAAGTGGAATACGGAAAAACAAGCAAATCAATGTGACAATCTTTCCTTTAAAGAGCTACTTCTTTTTCCTTATATATCTTGCAATATGGATCACGGCAAGCACAACCATCAGGAAGCCGATCTTGCCGTGTATGGCGCCGAGGTGTGAATGTTCATGTCTGTCAAGCCATATGACCGTAGCGGCGACTCCACTGACTGCGGTAAGCAGAAAAATCCACCAGAGAATGCGTGTGGTAATACTCCGGTTTTTCGCGAAGCGTGAGAACCAGTTTCCGAATCTGTAATGCAGAAATATGTGATATAAAGAGAGGCCGGTCAATACTATACCCAATATTATATGTGCCCATACCGACCATAGATATTGTCCGGACGTAACTTCAAGCTGTATTCCGGATATCAACATAAGAAAGAGTACGCAACCGAGCCATCTGTTGCAGATTTTGAGTTTTAACGACGGTTTCATATTACTCCCCTTCTTTTGAATATTGACATCGGACAAACGGCAACACACTGTGGGCCATATGGAAAAATGTGTTCTTGCATTGTTTTGCTTTTTGTATTGGTATTACAAATGCAAAATTACAATGACACGGGATGCGTAGGAATGGCAAGAATGAGGAAAAGGTTGTATTATTTAAGGTTTTTGCGATAATCCGAAGGAGATTTGCCAACATTCTTTCTGAACAGTTTTGAAAAATAAGCATAATCCTCATATCCGAGGGAGTATGCGATTTCTTTTGCCGATAACGAAGTATAAGCGAGTTGTCGTTTTGCCTGCAAAATGACTCTGGCCCGTATATATGCGCCCACACTTAGTCCGACAGATTCTTTCACAGCCTCGTTAAGATATACTTCCGAAATATTAAGCATAGATGCATAGGCACTTGGGCTCTTCTCCCCGGCAATATGCAAATCAAGAAGTTTCCTAAGTTTCAAAGTTATTGCCCTATATCTGCACGTAAGGTCTTTATCTCCCGCAACGAGTGTGGACAACACCATATTTTTGACAGTTACAGCCAGCGCATTTGAAACATTGACGCTATCTTTGTATCTTTCCAGCATAGAACACAATGTTACAATATCATACAAGATATTTTCACCAGGATTTAAAGGATGTGGAGATATGGAATATTCCTCGATAGCACCGGCTTCGGATTCCGAAAGCATTTCCGCGGAAAAGGCAAGCAGCCACCCGTCCGCTTCCCATACTTCCCCTGCAGGTTTGTTATGAACCTGCCAGGGAGATACGATCAATATATTGCCGCTTTTCAGTTCTATTCTTTCAAAATCTATCTCTATCGCCGCCGAGCCTTGTGTCAGGATACCGAACATATAATAATCATCGCGATGAGCATAAAGTTTCATCGGAGTCTTTCCAAAATGATCGAAACGTTTTACAAAGATGCCCGAATCGGATATCTTTTGCATTTCTGAAAACGGCAGCTCTTTGGATCGGGGCATATAGACAAATCTAATTGTTATAAGTACGTAATCAAATTAAAACAATACCTAAATAATTCCCATCGATTTGACAAGACGACATGCTTCGTGTGAATTCTTCACTTGAAGCTTGCCTATTATTTGCTGACGGTGTCGGCTGACAGTATGGATACTGATGTTTAACCTATCGGCAATTTCCGCGCTTTTCATTCCCGTATCTATAAGCGACAGAACCTGTCTCTCTCGGGGACTTAAGATTGTTTTATTACCATAATCAGTCAGTTCCTCGGTTATTCCGGTAATGGAATTGACCGCATAGCTCTGGCCATTGAAATCAAATGGCAAAGGTGCATAAATACAGAGTGCATATCTGATATTATCCTTATCTTCATCGAAAAGATAGTACATTTTATGCAATACATCGTGTATCTCCCCATTGATAAAACGGAACCGCAATTTGGAGACAAGATAATAATCCGATTTCCTGTTTTTCGGCAAATGTCGCAAAAAATGAAAATATCGCAGTTCGGCGATATACTTTTTCTCCTGTTCCTCCGGCGACATAAGCGAAAGAATCCTGTTTTCCCAGATTGAATCTTCCTGGAGATAATCGCCAATGTCAAGATTACACGCAAATCCTCCAGCTATTATGTAGCTTTTGTTGACAACCAGATCGCTTACTACTACAAGCACATTCTCGACATTAGCCAGAAATCGCGCATAGTCAAGGACTTTAGCCGGACAGCCATGTCTGCAGACTGCTTCATCTGAGCGAAGCAGCGCATCGAGTTTCTTCCGATTTTCATTAGAATGGTTATTTCTGACCATTGCCTGTTATATTGTAGCTTATTAATTTTGCAAAGTTAATCAAACTAAGTAAGTGATCAAATTAAAACGATAGTAAGTGATTTTTTTAATCTCATATATCATAAGCTTGCCGATTTGGGCTGTTTTATCCAAGTCTCATCGGTCGCATAGCCCGCTATGCTCCCTCTTCGGCTTGATAAAACAGCTCGAAATCGCCTGCGCTTCTGATATATGTTTAATCTGATCACTTACTTACTGGATTATTGGTTTAGACAACACTCTGCAACAGTTTCTGAGAAATAGTTGCTGAGGGCAAAATTATAAATTATCTCAGACTTACACGAAAATGTGAAAACAGTTTAACAAAAACTTAACAAATAATCGGCTTTCATGTATTGGAAGGGTACTGAGAGGGTTTCAGAATTGTTGCAGTAGTGCATATGGTGTCAAAGAGTGGAGACTGTCTGAATTTTTATCTATTTTTACAGAAAAAAGTATAAGTGACAGATTATTATTTCTTTCTAAAAACCGCTATATTTGCATATGGAAAAAATGAAAGAAGTTGTAATAACGGATTCTATCTGCAGCATAGCTTCTGACAGGTGCAAGAATTATCTCACGCATGCCCTTTGCCTCGGCGGACGTTGCCTTTTCAGATTCAACGGCGAGCCTTTCGAATTCAGGGAGGGCGATCTGATGATTATAAGAAAGGGAAGTCTGGTGGAGGATCTTGAACCTTCAGATGATTTTGTAGTGAAAAATATTTGTGTTTCTTCCGGCTTTATCGATCTGTGTACTCCTTCCTCCAATTATGGCATGAAAGGGCAGCTCGCTCTCTTTCTGAACCCGGTGATGCATCTTGATCCTGAGCAGAGATTTGTGTGCGAACGTGATTTCAGATGGATAGAATACCGCCTGAATCAGACAGGGCATAAATTCTATCGCGAACTGGTCATCAACGCCGTCCAGTCTGCCATACTCGATTTTTTCGATTTTCATTCGAAACTCAGCGGGGAGGACTCCATATCGACACAGAATGCCACTCTGATGAATCGCTTTCTCGCAATGCTTGAGGAAGGTGAATATCGTAGCAACCGGGAGGTCTCTTTTTATGCCGATGCCTTGTGTGTGACACCAAAATATCTTTCAGAAGTTTCCAAAAGAGTCAGCGGATATGGCGCCAATTACTGGATCAACCGTTATACGTCGCTCGACATCGCCCGTATGATACGTGACAGTTCTCTGACATTTGTGCAGATTTCCGATATGTTCCATTTTTCATCTCCGGCATACTTCAGTCGCTATGTGCAGCGCAATCTCGGAATGAATCCGACGAAATACCGCGAATGAGATATCCGCTTTCTGTTCCTTTTGATCAGGCGATGGTGGGGGAAATTAGCTGATCTTACGGCTGATGCTGAATATTCCGGCAATGAGGGAGAAGCAGACTGCCGCCGACAGACAAAATTTTACGGCCGTGATGCCGGATGCCGTCATGGCGAATATGAGGGTCACCGAGATCGCTCCCAATGTCTGGCCGACAAGCCGCGCGGTGCTTTGCATACCTCCGGCGCTGCCGGTACGATGGACAGGAGTGGCGAGAACCATGACGATATTGTTGGGAGTCTGGAACATCCCGAATCCTATGCCGCAGACGGCCATGCGCCATATGATGTCCCATTCGGCTACGTTATGGGACGGAAGCGTAAAAAGCAATCCTATTCCGGTTGCGAATACGGCCATTCCCGCAGCCGCCGTTTTTCCGGGATTGTGTTTTTCTACAAAACGCGCCGCGAGGGGAGAGACCAGCATTGTGGCGAGAGGCCAGGGAGTCATCAGCAGTCCGGTTGTTATCTCCGGGTATCCCAGACTGCCCATCAGCATGAAGGGAATTAAGATCATGGTCAGGTTCTGGGCGATGAAGGAGCTGACGGATGTGCAGATACTCAGAGTGTAAAGACGTATTTTGAAAAGATCGACCGGGAACATCGGAGCTTCGCGGTGTCTCTGGCGTCTCAGATAGAAATATCCTGTGACCGCTCCGGCGGCGAGAAGTAAAAAACTTAAGGCTATGTTTTCTTTACGTGCGAAATTTCCGAGTGCGAAGAATATCAGACCGAACGCGATGACATTCTCTATGGCGCTCGTTTTGTCGAATACTCTTTTCTTTTCCCGGTGCGGATTCTCGGGCAGGAGCTTGTATCCCAATATGAACGCAAGAATTCCGAAGGGCACATTGATGAGAAAAAGCCAGTGCCATGAGGCCGCGGAGAGGATTGTTCCCGCCAGAGTGGGGCCGGAGGCTGTGGCAACCGCTATCACCATTGTATTCAAGGCCATTCCTCTGCCAAGTATCTCGCGTGGATATATCAGTCTTGTCAGAGCTATGTTGACTCCCATGATGCAGGCCGCGCCGATGCCCTGGAGCGCCCGGGCCGCAAGGATCATAGGAAAACTCTGTGAGGCGGCGCATAGGACGGACGACAGAGTGAAGACCGCTACTCCTGTCATAAATGATTTTTTGTAGCTGAATATGTCGCCATAGGAAGATACCGGCAGAAGAAGCATCGTTATCATAAGCTGATAGATGGTGACTATCCAGACGATGCTGGAGTCAGACACGCCGAATGATTCCGCCATGACGGGCAATGCCACATTTACAAGCGTGCCATCAAGCACGGTCATGATCAGTACGAGAAGGATGGCGCTGACTGCAATATATTTTTTTAAAGAAAGTGTGGATGACATTCTATAGAGATTAGCAGGCATATTCCTGCGTCCGGTTGGAGGTCATCCTATTAACGGACTAATTTAAGAATTGCTTATGTATATTAAAACGGCTTTAACAGTTTTTTTGATTTTAAGTCCCGTGGGTTTGCCTGCGTTTGAGATGTGTGGCGCGGAGCGCCGGGATTCGACGACTCTGCTCAATGAGGTTGTCGTGACAGGAAGTAACAGCGCGGTGCCGGAGAATCTTCTGCCTTATACGGTGTCTGTCATTGATAACCGACAGCTTGAGGCTACGGGACAAACTCAGGTGCTTTCCGCTATATCCGGTATGGTCCCAAGTCTGTTTGTTTCCCAGCGCAGTGTTTTCGGTTTCGGAGTCAGCAACGGCGGAGCCGGTCACATAAAACTCCGTGGTGTGGGCGGCGACAGGGCCAGTGCTGTACTTATGATGGTTGACGGGCAGCCCCAGTTCGCCGGAATCTATTCCCATCATATCGCCGATTTCTATGATAAGGAATATGTTGACCGCATCGAAGTTTTGCGGGGACCCGGATCCGTGCTTTACGGATCGAATGCCATGGCCGGAGCGATAAATGTCATAACTAAAAATGCGAAGAAAGACGGTGTGGCCACCACCCTCCAGTCTCAGTACGGCTCTTACAACACATGGCTTTCCTCGATTACAAATACAGTGAGATACGGCCGTTTCTCTTCCCTTGTATCGTTGTCGTATGACCGGACAGACGGCACTGTCGATAATTTCGGTTTCAGCCAGGCAGACGGGTATGCCAAGGTAGGATATGATTTCTCCGACAAATGGAAGGGCAGTCTTGACTATACGCTTATGAATTTCCGGGGTGACGATCCCATATATCCCACTCTCGCAGATCCTGAATCTACCGATATCTACCATCAGAACATAACGAGGGGAGAGGCCGGAATGACCATATCTGATTCGTACGGATCTACTTCGGGAGCCGCACGTATATATTATAATTACGGCAATCATTTTGTGGATGACCCGCGCCATTTCCACAGCAAGGATGACCGTTTCGGAGTGCTCCTGTATCAGAATTTCACTCCATGGAAAAACGCCGGCGCCACCGTAGGCTTTGACTTTGATCTCTATTCCGGAGCAATTCCGGTGTCGGGCGGCAACAGTCATACGGAAGGATCCCTCTCGACGATATCACGCAAACGGATAACGGAATATTCNNCTCCCTATGTCACGTTGTCGCAGACTCTGGCAGGCGATATTGTCAGTCTGAGTGCCGGAGTGCGCATGGCCAATAGTGACAGATTCGATACGCAATGGATTCCTCAGTTCGGATTTTCTCTGAACCCCGGTCGTGAATGGACTATCAAGGGCAATCTTGCCATGGGCTACAGGAATCCATCTTTCCGTGAGCTCTATCTGTATCGCATGGCTAATCCAGATCTGGAGCCTGAGAAGATGATGAATTATGAGATATCGGCAGGCAAGAAATTCTCGCGATATTTCTCTTTGGATCTTACGGCGTATTACAGCAAGGGAGACAATATGATTCAGACTGTCGACATGAAGAATCAGAATACGGGCCGTTTTATCAACAAGGGAATAGAGGTGTCGGCACGCAGTCATCCGGTAGATAATCTATGGCTGACCGCGACCTACAGTTATCTTCACACATCGCTTCGCAATCTTGTTGGCGCTCCTAAGAACCAGTATTTTTTAGGTGTCGAATGGAATCCATGGAAGTTTCTCAACATAGCCGCCGATCTTAAGGGAACGGGAGGGTTATATGTGGCCGATGACTATAAACATCAGGAGTATGCACTGTTGAATCTCAAGGTGACATATGAGATATGCCGTTACGTGTCTGTATTTCTGCGCCTTGAAAATATAACCGATGCCCGCTATACTATTAACCGGGGATACGAGATGCCCGGAATCACCGCTCTCGGCGGATTCCGTCTCCGGTTCTGACCGCGCATACTAAAAATTCAAAACGTTAAAAACGCCGGGTCAAATGATCCGGCGTTTTCATATTCTGGTGTTGGCTTGTTTAGTCGTCGTAGCGGAGGAACTGGCCTGTTTTGCTGAACTTCATTTCAATGCCGTTAGACAACTCCACGTCATATCCTGAACGTTCTTTGTCGATCCCGACTATCTTCGCGCCATTATGATTCTTCTTTACATAGTCTCTGACACCTTGCGGAACAAATGCGTTGGGCACGGATGCCGTGTTGGACGTCTCTACATTTTCCCAGTTGCCGTCACGGTCGAAAGAGATTTCCGTGCCATCCGTGAGTATTACCTCATATTCGCTGATGCGCCCGAAATCCTTGTCGATCTTCACGACACTGACTTTTGATTTGAAGTTGTTGGCTATAGTGGTCTGCGCTGCCTTGGGAAGCACCTTTGCGTCATGTGCGTATTCATCCCGTGCACTGGCACTTGTGGCAAGTGCGATCACTGCTGCAAGTATAATCAGAATTTTTTTCATCTCATTTAAATTTTAATATGTTGTCTGTATATTTTGATTTGAAAAGATAACAGGAGTTTAAGAGGATGTTTGTTTAATTAACGTACGGATATGATGAAAAGTTTAATTTTCATGTGTTTAGCTGATGTACGTATAGGCGCGTTACAACTGTCAGGTGGTGAAAGATTCAAAAAATTTTATTAATTTTGCATTGCGGTTCACAAAGAGCCGTCCCAGATGACAGCTATATTTTCTAATGATTTCACATTTGCTCCGGTTGTGATGAACTGGGGCGTTCTTGAGAACTGGAAAAGTACCGGTTCACGTCGTACCATCGCGGATTGGTTCACATTTCAGCATGAAAATGTGTTGATTTAATCCATGCAATCTACGAAATAAATTCCTATAATATTTTTCACTAAACATTCCTTATGAACAATCACCGATTGCTCACGGGGTTGCTGTCTGCAATCCTGTTGGGCGGCGGGGTGTGCGCCGTAGGCCAGACCAGGCAGGTTCTGTCGATCGAGGATCTTTTCGAGATCGCGGAATCAAACAGCGTACAGCTTCGCCTTTCAGTCACCGCCGAGGAAGTGGCCCGGCGGGAAATCAGTGTAGCCAACAGTCAGAGACTCCCGGACATCAATGCTTCCATGTCGCTGAGTTATATTGGCAACGGGTTTATAACCAAGCGCAATTTCAAGGATTATCAGGAAGCGCCCATTCCGCATCTCGGCACAGGCCTCGGTCTCAATGTATCGCAACTTGTCTATACCGGCGGTGCCATCAGAAACAGTATCCGGCTTGCCGAACTGAAACTGACATCCTCGCGTTACGCCACGGAACTTAACCGTGACAACATCCGGTTTACTCTTGCCGGATTTTATCTTGATATCTACAAATATACCAATCTCCGGTCAGTAGTGGAAAGTAATCTCGGACAGGCCCGTATGGTGCTTGCCGAAATGAAGGCCCGTTATGAACAGGGGGTGGCCCTCCAGAACGATATCACCCGGTATGAGTTGCTTGTATCCAGTCTTGAATTTCAGCTGATCAAGATCGCCAATACGCTTGAAATTCTCAACAATAATCTTGTCGTCACCGCCGGTATGCCCGAAGGTACAGTAATTGTCCCGGACTCCGCAATTCTGGCGCGGTCGTTGCCCTCATCCGGCGAAACCTGGTGGCAGGAGGAGGCGTCGCAGAACGCGCCTGCCCTTAAACTCGCGAGAAACGGTCTTGACATCAGCCGCAAGGCGGAAGATCTTGTCAGGAGCGAAAGATTGCCCAAGGTAGGACTGCAGGCGGCATGGACCATGGACGGCCCGATTCTGGTGGAGATACCGCCTATAAACAGAAATCTCAGCTATTGGTATGTCGGTGTGGGCGTCAGCTATAATCTGTCGTCACTTTACAAAACCAACAAGGCCCTGTCGAAAAGCCGCGCTGCCACACAGGAGGCTATCGAACGCCTGGACGCGGCAGAAGAAAATGTCAGTCTCGGCATACGTGCTGATTATGTGCGCTATCTCGAATCATATGAGGAATTGAAAACGCAGCAGAAAAGCGTCGAACTCGCCACGCGCAATTATGCGACTGTAGCTACAAGGTATTCCGCAGGCATGGCTCTGATCACGGATATGCTTGACGCCGCCAATTCCAGACTTGACGCAGAGCAACAGCTTGTCAATGCGCGTATCAATATCATTTATTATTATTATAAACTTTTATTCACTTCAGGAAAGATATGAACCATCGTACAAAGAAAATCATTTCATATGTCGTCACAATCGCAGTAATAGTCCTCGCTGGCTTATGGGTCTGGAGCAAATTCGTACATCTCGGCGATGTGGAGTTTACCGACAATGCCCAGGTGCAGCAGCAGATTGTCCCTGTCAACAGCCGTGTGCAGGGCTATATAAAGGAGATCCGTTTCAAGGAGTACGAACCGGTGCGTAAGGGCGATACATTGGTGATCATCGACGATGCCGACATGAAACTCCGTCTCGCGCAGGCTCGTGCGGATTATCAGAATGCGATGGCCGGGCGCAGCGTGGCCGACAGAAGTGTTGGGGTAGCGTCGGCCAATGTCGCTGTAACCGACGCATCGATCGCGGAGGCGAAAGTGGTGAAGGATCTTGCCGCTACCGACTATGCGCGTTATGAGAAACTTCTCGCGCTCGATGCGGTGACACGTCAGCAGTATGATGCCGCCAAGACGGATTACGAAGCTAAAAAAGCACGCTATGAGACTCTTTCACGCCAGCGTTCGGCCACGACCTCCGTTGTCGAGGAAACGCGTGGACGCATCGCGCAGAATGACGCCGGCATTGAACTCGCCAGGTCTTTGGTGGAAACTGCCGAACTCAATCTTTCATATTGTGTAATAATCGCTCCGTGTGACGGTTATGCGTCGCGCAAGACTATCCAGATCGGTCAGCTCGTTCAGCCGGGGCAGACTCTGCTCGATGTGGTGGACTCGACCGATGTATGGGTGACCGCGAATTATAAGGAGACACAGTTGCGTCATATCGCTCCGGGCAGCGATGTGGAGATAAAAGTAGATGCTGTCCCGGATGTGACATTCCATGGCAAGGTGGTTTCGCTATCCAGGGCGACAGGCGCGTCATTGTCGATACTCCCGCAGGACAATTCCGCAGGCAATTTCGTGAAAGTGCGTCAGCGTGTTCCCGTAAGGATCGAATTTACTGCAGACAACAGCAAGGAGGCCATGCGGCGTCTTCGCGCAGGTATGAACGTCGAATGTGAGGTGAAGTATTGATATGGGTGACTGGCATGCACCTCAGGGACCGTTTGATATCCCTGACGTACCGAATTTCATACCGAGGCGTCTCAAGCCCTGGCTGTTTATCTTCTTCGTGCTGATAGTGCAGTTCTCGGGGGGTGTCTATCTGGCTGCCGCTTCCGATATGGTCGGCACTACGGCTCTGATGCAGGAAGATATTCTCATGGCGGGTTATGCATCTCTTGTGGGTATGGCTGTCAACTTTGCCGTGATGTTCAGGATAAAGTTCAGGTTTTCTACAAGAACCCAGTTGATCGTATCGGGAATTGTGCTGATAGCGGCAAATGTGATATGCGCGCATACCGCCTCGGTGCCGTTGCTCGTCACAACCTGCTTTATAGCCGGATGGTTCCGGATGCAGGCGACTTTTGCATGCAACTCTACCATCCAGCTTTGGCTGACTCCCGTCCGTGACATGGCTATTTTCTTCTGTTATGTCTATATCGTTGTAGACAGTGTGATTCAGCTCAGTGGTATCGTCACTATATACACTGCATTTTTATCACAGTGGGAGTATATGCATTGGATCATGACCGGATTGCTCGTGCTTATGATATTGCTGGTGCTTGTATGTGTGCGTCCCGTACGCGCTCCGATGTTTATCCCTCTTTTGGGCATAGACTGGATAGGCGCGTTGCTTTGGGCCGTATTCATGCTATGTTTCACATTTGTGTGTACATACGGCAACTTCTATGACTGGTGGGACTCTTCAGAAATCTGCATCGCCACTCTTCTGGGACTTGTCTGTATGGTCATAAATCTGTGGAGAGCGTCATTCCTGCATCATCCCTATATCTGCTTCATGGCGATGAAGAACCGTAATGTCATCATCGCCACGCTGGTGTATATGGTGTTTTTTACGCTTCTTGCTACGGAACATGTATTCGAACACAGTTATGCCGCCAATATTCTTGGGTTTGACGAGACAAATCTCATTGATCTCAACTGGTATGTATTTGCCGGAATAATCGTGGGATGCGGTTTCACATATCTGACTTTCGCCCTGCGGAAGTGGAGATACAAGACCATGACCGCCATCGCTTTTGCACTGGCTATCGTATATCTGGCGTATTTCTATTTCTTTATTGATTACGGTGTGGAGAAAGAGATGCTCTTTATCCCTCTCTTTTTCCGTGGAGCGGCTTCGGTCATAGTCTCTATCGTGTATCTGACATCGATAGTGCAGAGTGGGTTGCCTTTCCAGATATTCCCGCAGGCGCTTACGATCAACGGTTTCACCGGCGCGGTGATGGGTGCGGTTTTCGGACGCNNTGATAGGGGAGTTCTTCCGGCATACCATGGCCAGGAATGCGGCGCTGCTCAGCGCGACAGCTGTGGATTTCAATCCCGCGGTGTCGCATATCCCTGTAGGTCAGCTGTTCGGAACGATACAGCTGCAGGCGATGGTCGTATCCATGAAAGAGATCTACGGATGGCTACTGATAGCGGCTCTCGTTGCTCTGGTTCTGATTCTGGTCAGCTATTCCTCGCTGAGACCTTGGGCTATTTTCCCTAAATGGCGTACCGTACGTAGGGCGTTGCGTAGGCTTGTAAGACAGGAAAGTCGTGATCTGGCAGAGGAACAGGCTTGATGATGTGTTTGCAGATTCAGGAAAAACACTTATTTTTGTGACCGGTTAATGACATGAATGAATTATGAGACATATAGCATTTCCGGAAAATATCGATACTGTTCACCGCAGATTGCCTTTCTTTCTTGCAACCGAGGAATGGGTGGCGAGATTTCTCCCTGCGGGTGATTATTTCTTTTCCTGGCAGGTTGATCCGACAGTGATATGTGGCCGAAATCAGGAAATAGACAAGGAAGTGAATCTTCATTATTGCCGTGACAACGGTATCGATGTTGTGCGCCGCCGAAGCGGCGGAGGCGCTGTCTTCGCTGATCGCGAGAACTTTATGTTTTCGTTCATAACCGATGGCGATGATGTGACAGGTGAGTTCGCCCGATATACGGCAATGATCGCCGGAGCCTTGTGTGAGCTTGGCCTCGATGCCCGGGCTACCGGACGTAATGACATAACCATAGGAGGCAGGAAGGTCGCCGGCAATGCTTTCTATCATCTGCCGGGCAGATGCATAGCCCACGGAACAATGCTTTATAATTTCGATCCGTGTCATCTTGCGAATGCGTTGACGCCCTCAAAGGCCAAGCTGGAATCAAAAGGAGTCAAGTCGGTGCCGTCGCGTGTCACATGTCTCAGGAATGAGGAGATAGCCCTTTCACCGGCGGAATTCGAACGTTTTGTAATCGATCGAATCACCGATGGCGAGGCGTATGTCGTTACTTCCGAAGATCTTGAAGAGATTTTAAAGATAGAAAGCACATATTACGCCCCTTCGTTCATGCGCATCAAGGATCCCGATTCGATGCTTACGTGCGATGGGGATGGTGACGGAACCCGTCACGTGGCAAGAAATATGCATATCGATGGGCTCGGTGAATTTTCTGTTGACTACGACATCGAGCCGGATAAAGACACGATTACAAATTTCCGGATATCGGGAGATTTCTTCATGAGCGGTGATGTTGACTCATTGCTGTGCGAGAGGATTAACGGTGTGCGTTGTGACAGAGATTCCGTCGCTGCCAGACTCGATGAGATTGATCTTCCGAAGATAATCCCCGGCTTGTCCTCTCCTCGTCTTGTATCTGTTATTATTGGCTGAAGCTACGGCTTCAGCCAATAATGTTTCACTGTCTGTCGCGGTCTTCGAGTTTTTTGACAACCGGCCGCAACGGTGCTGAACATCGGAACGTTCAGCTCTTTTACGTCTGACATGGGATAAAGATATGCCGTGCCTATGAAATTGGGATTGTCTTTCATTGCATCTCCGGCTGGATAAGGCTGTCGGAAATCTTGCGCGCTGACGGCAAATGAGTTTATAATTGCCATTCCTGTGAGTATTAAAGTTTTTAGTTTCATATGAATTATGAATTTTGCTTGAATTTTTAAGTAGCTACTTGTGACTGAATAGGATTATTCAGAGGCTTGGCATTATGTGTCTTGTTATAATACCAAAGCTGCCAACTGTCCGTGGCTCGGTTCAAGAGGCTCATGTTTGAGTCATATCTCGCCTCGACAATTATTT
>DAAV01000091.1:7979-14887 GCA_001701295.1 Bacteroidales bacterium H10 | reverse complement strand
GACACCTGCGCCGATTCCTGCTCCCTTGCCGCCGCCGATGAGAGCGCCGACACCTGCGCCTACTGCACCGCCGCTGCCGCCGCCGATAAGGGCGCCTTTGCCAGTATTTGTCATGTTACAGGATGTTGTTCCGATAAGCATGGTNNTGCCCGCAAAGCAGCGCGACGCTTAACGTTTTAAATACATTTCTGACTTTCATTTTTATATAATTTGTGTTAATAATAATTCCGGCACAGAGATACAGGCATCGCCATTTATGGAAATGCCGACTGCATATGTCCTTTCTATATTATACAAGCCATCGGGAGTAAGGTTTAATTTGTCAATGCGCGGACTTCATTATTTTTTAACGTTTAGACATTTTGCACACTATTGTGAAAATTTGTTTTTTATGCTATCTTTGCATCTTATTCACCTCTGTTATGATGAAGCGGTTGTTTTTTATCTGCCATATATGCACTGTGTCACTGTTTCTGATCCTGTCGGGATGTGCCCATGAGGATTCGGACGATGGCGCTTCCTCCCGGGATTGCCGGGATGTGGCTCTGCGCGTGCACCGGATGGTCAGTGATGCGGGAGATCTTATTGGTGGGGGCCATCTTAACGATGCCTTCAGGCTCCTTAGCGATGCCGAAGGTGTCATCGATGCCGATCCTGCCGCGGAGGTCAGTTGCGTCGACCGGCGCGATATGTATTTTCTCTTCGCCAACAAAGCCAAAATTTTTACCGCCTACAAGGACTATCGCAACGCGGCCAAATACTATAGTCGCAGCATCCGCTTTGCTCCCAATGCAATCGATAGCCTGCAGATGACTTTGGACCTTTCCGTAATAGCTTGTCATGGCGGTGATTCTGTCACGGCCCGACGTTCCGCTGCTAAAATTCCCTCTTTTCAGATAAAAGATTCCCTATATAAGAAGTATGCATGCAGCCTGTCTCATGCATATATTGAGAAATTTTTTGGCAGCCGGGAGCGCTCACGCGATCTGTTCGGGCGCAGTCTGGCTGTTGCTCGATCCGAGGGCTTCAACCTACATTCGCAATTGACTCCTCTTTCTGAGCTTTATGAGTATTATACTTATCGTGGGAATCTTGATTCAATGCTTTTCTATCTTAATGACTATAAATGCCTTGCTGATACATTTAGGACTCCCGACATGATGGCGGATGTCAGCAAGGGATTCCTGAAAGCATATATTCTCAAGGGTGACGGTGAGAAGGCTTTGTCAGCTTTCAATAATTACTTTAATATAGTGGATTCTCTTTATAATCCAGCCGGTTTCTCCGTGCTTAATTCTGAATACAGTGACGAGAACCTGAATCGCACCAACGACAGGATGATGAAACTTGAGCTTACAGTTTCTCGATTCAAGATGATTCTCATTCTTATCGTCACTCTCATCCTTGTCGGTGCCCTAATATGGCTTGTATGCCGTACATTGATACAGTCTCGTAAACGTATTTTTTTCCTGAATCGTGAGATCGCGCGCAAAGAGTCCCCCGTGACGGAGGCGCAGCCTGTGCGGAAATCTCCCGAAGGATCGCGTCAGGCGGAATTGATGAAGGCCATCGACGACGTGCTCGCGGATCCAGCTGTCTATTGCAATCCGGAGTTCAACATTGCGGAGCTTGCAAAACTTGTCGACTCTAACACCAAATATGTTTCTCAGGCAATCAACGAATGCACCGGAATGAATTTCCGTACCTTCATAAACTCCTTGCGCATAAAGATCGCCCGTGTCAGACTGACCAACTCCGTAGAATATTCCAACCATACAATTCAGGCCGTAAGCGAGAGTGTCGGTTTCAAGTCTACATCAAACTTTGTCATAGCCTTCAAGAAAGTCATGGGCGTCACTCCATCCGCTTATCAGAAACTGGCATGTCATGACCCATCTTTCGATTGAATTCTGCGCCGGCGCAATGACGTCAGGAAATGCCGTAATGGCAAAAAATTATTAAGAGACATGCTCTGCCCCCTCCTCCCTTGCAGAAAAAACGGCATACTTTTAGGTGCGGCATGCCGTATTTTAGGCCCTGTTTGTTAAAAAGTCCGTGTTCAGCCTTTTAAATTTACATTGTTTCAGGAATCGGGCCTTTTTACTCAGCATATTTTTCTATTTTTTTTAGATTTATAGATATTTTTGCACGGGAGTTGTAAGGACGTTTCCAGAGTCTTATGCACGTCTTCACACACATCCGGAACTNNACTTCAACAACTTTTTTTTATGAGAAAGAAAAGTCACGCAACAATGAAAGGAAACGCTTTATCGCGGTTCCTTCTGTCACTGCTGTCTCTGATCGTCCTCGCAGGATGGTCTCCGTCCGTTTCCGCGGCCGACAAGACAGTCACCGTCGGCACTCAGNNAACTTATGTGCCCGTTATGACCACATGGCATGACAACTGGTCGGAAATCATCTATACCTCCGACATGCTTTCCTCTATTCCTGAGGGATCGGTCATAAAGAAAATAGGCTTCAACGGCATGTCGCTTGTCGATATCGCCGACATGCAGTATGAAGTCTATATAAAAGCTACTGAAGCCACTGAAGCCCCGGCTTCAAGATCCGATCTTTCCGGGTTTACATGCCTTTTCAACGGCACCGTCTCGGTTGCCAAATCAGAAAGCACAAGCACTCCCGAACCGTTGCTGACGGTCGGCGGTGAGAACGAATTCACCTATGAAGGCGGTAACCTTCATGTTGTGGTCAAATCGCACTTCTCCCAACTTCCGGAAGGAAGCATATATTTCTCCTACCAGAATAAACCTAAATCTGTTCTTCAGGCACTCAGTAATGACGCTTGGGATAATGTCCGCGAATCAAACTATCAATATCTCCCCGTTATGAATCTGGAGGTTGGAATGCCTGCCGGATATGTCGACCTGACGAAAGTCTCGGTCGGGAACGGCACGTCAACAGACTTTTCTACTCCTATCTCGTTGTATTATGACAAGCATTCGATGAGCTCGACTCTCTATACTTCCGATATGCTTGGCATTCCGGCCGATATGGATATTCATCAGATTTCTTATGACGGATGGATACAGACTGCTTCAACAGACCCAATCCGTATCCGTGTATGGATGGCCAACACTACTGATACCGACGTCCCCGCGCAAGTTCCGGCCCTGACCGCCATGATTCCGGTGCTTGACACTCAGATCACTCTCGATCAGACGCAAGGCAGTAATTATTATTATGTAGAACTCCTTAAACTCATGCTCGACACTCCGTTCCGGTATACGGGCGGAAACCTGCTGATTGTTATTCAGGCGGACAATACGAAAAACCAGCGTGTGAATTTCTGTGTCGATTCCGATCATTCCGGAATGTCAATCTATGGTTACGGCTCCTCCGACGATATTTCCGGCTTCTCGTTCTACGCCGGAAAGTTTCCTAAGACCAACATATATTATGCCGCTCCTCAGGTAGAGACAGCGCCTGAGATATCATTCGTTACAAACAAGGAGGCCGGGGCGTCGGTCACCATGTCTCTTGTCTCTCGCGACGGTGTGCGTGTCGACTGGGGAGGCAAGCTAAAGGACTATCCATATGGCGGAGCACTTACCCTAAGCTATGACCTGTCAGGTAATGAAGTGAAGATATGGCCAATGTCCGATGATGACCATATTACGTCTTTCTCCTGCCGTGACGCCGCCATATCGTCTATATCACTCAAGGCGCCGGCTCTTACTTATCTGCGTCTCTCCGACAATCTTATCGAAACTGTTGATATCTCCGATTGTCCCGTTCTCGAGACTCTTATCCTTAAGGGTAACAAAATTTTTGATTTCAACACATCTTCGCCGACGATCAAGACTCTTGACCTATCTCATAATGTGCTCGAAAAGTTCCGCGTCGCCGGGTTTACTGCCCTTGAGAGACTTGATATCTCTGTCAATTCCCTGCGTTATCCCGTATGGATCGAATGGCCTGAGGCTCCGGCCATGAATTATCTGAACGTCAGCTTCAATAATCTCCTGCAGTTGGATCTTGCAGCCTATAAGGATCTCAAGACTCTTATTTGCAACAACAATGGCATCAGTGAACTCGATCTGAGAAATGTGCCTGCACTCGAGGTCCTCAGAGCCGGATATAACGCGTACAAGACCCTCGATGTAGCAAAGTGTCCCGGTCTTAAGGTCCTCGATATCAGCGGTACATCAACCTCGCCCATACGCCTTGGCTCTCTTGCCTCGCTCGAAGAGCTTAATATGCAGCTCACCGGCATCAATTCTGTAAATCTCTCGGCAAACACTGCTCTCCGTAGCATTGTGCTTTCGCAGAATGCCCTCACAGCTCTTGATCTCTCTGCCAACAAGGCTGTTGAGCATCTCGACATAAGAAAGAACGAGATCTCCTCCGTTGATCTCTCAATGCTGACCAAGCTCCGTTTCCTCGACTGCTCGAGCAATGCGCTCGAAGCACTTGATCTTTTGTCAAACGTGGCACTCGACTCGCTTTATTGCTCGATCAATAATCTTTCCGAACTCCCCCTCGCTGCCGGGAACCATATCCAGTTCATAGATTTCGCCTCTAACTCAATCGCTTCTCAACCGGTTAATATGACGGCCGTGAAA
Organism: Bacteroidales bacterium H10; assembly: GCA_001701295.1. Classification (GTDB taxonomy): domain Bacteria; phylum Bacteroidota; class Bacteroidia; order Bacteroidales; family Muribaculaceae; genus Lepagella. The sequence goes on along the minus strand of DAAV01000091.1, from coordinate 10,304 downwards.
TATCTCAACTGTGCCGACAACAAGTGGACATCCGTCGACCTGTCGAGGACACCTGCGATTCTCGGCCTCGATATTCATTCGAATCTGCTCGATAAAGATGCACTTCTCTCGATGTTCAGTCAGCTCCCTGACGTCAACGGTATCGAGGTCCCTGAAAATGATGCCTCCTGGATGAGGGTATTGAACTATAACGATAACCCCGGTACGGCTGAAGTCTCTTCCGAAATTCCGGAGACTAAGGGCTGGAACTGCTCTTACAAGGCTGATATCCTCGGCGACGCTTCGGCTGCTATCCTTATTCCTGCCGACAAAGTCTATACCCGCATGTCGTTCGGTATCGATACGAAAGACGAAGTATATTATGTGGACTGGGGCGATGGCAAGAAAGAGGAATTCCGCACTGAAAACCCCGAATACAGCTATAACAGCATCGTCGGTTACGCAACCGGAGAAATCGTACGTATATACGCTCCCTCGACTACTGAACTCGGCGTGAGCAACGCCGGATATCTCGATCTTGACGTGTCGGGTATGCCCGGACTCTTGCGCCTTTCTTGCTCCGGCAATAATCTCTCTTCTCTCGATGTCTCTAAGAATACTGTACTCCAGGATCTGAATTGCCGTAAGAATCCGTTGACTGCAATTTCTTTCCCTGAGAACTGCAAGCTCACTTCACTCGACTGCTCGTCAACGCTCATACGCGCTTTCGATCTCTCGAAAGTCCCCGATCTTATCCAGCTTGCCGTCAATTCATGCCGTCTCGAGTCTCTTGACCTCACTCCGGTCAGATCGCTTCAGATGCTTCAGGCTGATGATAATATGCTACGCTCTGTCGATATTTCCGGACTTTCGCAGCTGATCTATCTGTATCTCTCGAAAAATCAGCTGACCTCTCTTGACCTGAGTGACAATCTCTATCTTAAGGAACTCGCCGTTGACTATAACAGCATCGAGTCGCTCGATCTCTCAATGCTCAAATTCGTCGAATCAGCGCATGTCAATAAGAACCAGATCAAGTCGATATCGCTTGACAATCCCGCAATGAAGACCTTCCTTGCCGGCTCTAACCGCCTGTCTGAGATCGATCTTTCAAAGCTTCCCGCCATAACCACGGCTACTGTCAATGACAATGAACTCTCTTCGCTCGACATTTCAGGGAATGAGGCGCTTATTCAGTTCTTTGCCGGTGACAACAAGCTCGAGTCTCTCACTTTAGCTTCTTCTATGCCGGGCTTGAAGATTCTCAATGTTGACAATAACTCTCTTTCCGACATCAATCTTTCGGCTCTGCCTGCGCTTTACGAATTTGTGATTTCGCATAACAAGTTCTCCGGCACTCTCGATTTCTCGAAAAATCCGAATCTGTATTTCCTTCAGGCTTCACATAATGAGATCGAGGGTTTCAAATGGGGTCCCACGGCGTCCGTGGCTACGATCTACGCGTCATACAACAATATCCGCACCCTTAATGTCCCCGGGAATGCCCTGTCTGTGATTGACCTCTCAAGAAACAGTCTGGAAGCCGTGAATCTCAGCAAACTTGACAATCTCTTCTATCTTGTTCTTGACTTCAACAAACTGACATCGGTTAATCTGAAGGCCAATCAGAACCTCCAGGGCGTTTCCCTCCGTGCAAACATGCTTGGTGCCGCCGCGATCGATCAGATATGCGAACAGCTTCCTGACATCAACGATCTCGGTGTCGTTCCCGGTGAAGAGGCCTGGATGAAGTATCTGTTCCTTTCAGGAAATCCCGGTTGTGAGGATGCCAATGTGACTCCGGCTGTCTATAAAGGCTGGACAGTTGTCAGGTACGAGGATATTCCTGTTGACCGCGTCCTTACCCTCAATGTTGTCGCTTCTGACGGTTCTCCCGTAGTCGATGCGACTCTTGTGCTTGTCGTCAACGGTCAGGATGCAGGTACGCGCCCGGTCGAGACAGATCCCGGTGTGTATGTTTACGATCCGCTCCCTGTATTCCTTGATGGCGTCACTTATTCTGTTCGCGTTGAGAAAGATGGTTACAATACACAGCTTGTCGATATCAGTGATATCGTGGAAGGCGACATGACGCTCACCGTAACGCTTGAAGCCGTCGGCGGAGGAATTGAAGACGCAAATGACGATGCTTTCAGGGTTATGGGCGCCCACGGATGCGTCAAGGTATATCTGCCTTGTGAGATTGATGTGGTCCTTTGCGACATAACGGGACGTCAGGTATTCACCGGCACTCTTCCCGCAGGTGAATCCGTAATTGACTCACTTGCACCCGGCATATATATAGCTCTCGGTGCAAAAGTCCGTGTTTTCTAAACTCGATTCAGC
>DAAV01000091.1:0-7964 GCA_001701295.1 Bacteroidales bacterium H10 | reverse complement strand
CTTCATATGTTCATCCATGCATCCTTATCTTTATGGCAAAAACCGACGGCTTTTGCAAACTCTTCGCTCCCCGCTCCACTACAGTGCTCCCTGCTCCACAAGAGTCGCTATACGCTCTATTATCGCATCCTCCCGATTCTTGTTTGGATGGAATCCGGCTTTCATGTTCATCCCNNAAAAGTCTGCCAGAAGCCGGCCCGGAAACTCCCTAAGAACGCTTTCACTATATTGTACGATGTCTGGTCTGTTTCCCGGTTGATGAGTTTCAGCATGATTTTGCCTTGCCCTTTCGTCATTTTCTTTACTACTGGCTTGTATTGGTTGAATATGTCCTTCTCGAGCGTTTTGAGGTGCTTCTCGCGCGTTTTCTTGTCTGGGATGGTCTGAATATACTCGTAAGTCTCGCAAAGCGTGGAGAAAGCAAGTTTTGCGTATGGCAGGGTTTTCTTCACGTCGCGTACGGTACGCCAGTAGAATTCCTCCTCCTTTTTGTTCTTGAACTTCATTGGAGGATAGACCGTGATATTGCGGATATAAGTCATCCGGCATGTGTCGCCGTATTCATCCACAAAACGTGTGTATCCCTCATAGGCTTTTACCTTGAGTCTGACCTCACCTTCCGTCTCTTGTGCGGACGCATGGGTCCATATCCCGAAGATCATCAGGAAGACTGTCATCAGGACGGGGACTCCCGTCCCTATCCTCGTGATATGTGGTTTATTCCCTGTGAATCCAGATTTTATTTCCATTCTACCCCTTTTATTGTATCCGGCTCCTCATTGTGTCCGGCTCCCGATCCCCGGGTTGTGTGGTAAAAGCCTGAGGCTTTTACTCCTCCTCTTGTCGTCGGATCGCTACAGCGCGAACACCGCCTCTCTTCCTAAACGGAAAAGCGCGTCAAAAATTGAAAGATCCTCATTCACTTTGGCCGAGATCTCTTTTCTGACCTTCTCGATTCTTTCGTCTCCGGTGCTCGTGAGGGCGCCCTGATCAAACCAGCCGAAGACCACATCTGTAAGTCTGGAATTGAAGTCCTCGAGTGTTATTCCTTCCGAGCCTGCGTAGACTGCATCTATCTCGGCTATGAGGTGCGCGTAGAAGGGTGTCCTGCCATAGGCAGCGTTTATCGCTCCGATATGCTCCCTTCTCCATTTGCCGTGTTCTGACAGAACGGGATTTGCCGTTTTTTTCTTCAATACATCTCCGCCTCCCTCTACGGGCACTGTGAGGGTGCCGGTCGAAAGCCGGCAGCGGGCGAACTGTTTTCCCTTTATTCCGCAAGAGAGAGAAGCGCGGAGCCGCGCTTCTCTCTCTTCAAAGCCTTCACGCTTTGCGTGTATATAAGCCCGTATCCATGCGGGTGTCGGTCCGAAAGGTGTTACCATTTCCCCGCGCTTTTATCGGGGTTTGGATTTCGGAGTATGCGGTCCCAGCGTATTTTGCCGTCAAACCAGCCCCTTTCCTGATCAAGCGATGCTATGATGAATACCGGCGAACCTACCAGATGGTCTTCCGGGACGAAGCCCCAGTAGCGGGAATCAAGACTCCGGTCGCGGTTGTCTCCCATCATCCAGTAGTAGTCCATCTTGAATGTATAATAGTCGGTCTGTTTGCCGTTTATGTATATCTTGTTGTCGCGCACTTGCAGATCGTTGCCTTCATAAACGCGGATAGCACGTTCATATATCGGCAGATTGTTTGCGGTGAGGTGCAGTGTCGTACCCCGTTTCGGAATCCAGAATTCACCCATATGGGGACGTGTCCACCCGTAGGAATTGCCAAGAGGGAAAACTCCGCCCAGATCAAGCATCCCGCTCTCCGATTCGCGTTGCAAAGGCCCTATGACTTCCGGCCATTTCTCGATCTCGGCTTTCATGCTGGCGGTCAGAGGTACGTCATAGAACCAGAACCCGGCATATTCGTTGCGCATCGGCTTATAGCCATGATCCTCGGCCCGTACGCCGAGTTCGTGCCATTTTTCCGCGCTGATTTCTCCGTTTACCGGAACTATATAGTTGTACTGTACATTTTCCGGTTCGGCTATGGGCTGCCCGTTGATGTATATGGTATCGTTCGAGATCTTTATCCGTTCTCCCGGAAGTCCGATGGTACGTTTCACATAATTCTCGCGGCGGTCTACCGGACGCCATATGATTTCTCCGAACATCTGTCTGTTCTGTGCGATATACGCCCTCGGATCGGTAATGCCCTGTTGCTGCATGTCGTACATCATCTGATAGTAGTCGCGGTTGGGCATGTTGAGCGCCACCGTGTCTCCTTGCGGGAAATTGAATACGACGATGTCGCCGCGTTCCACGCTCCTGCGTCCCGGCATGCGGTGATACTCAAGCTGCGGATGGTCTATGTAGCTCTTTGTGTTGACTATAGGGAGCGTGTGTTGGGCCAGAGGAAAATGCAGCGGGGTCTGCGGCACGCGTGCCCCGTAGACTGTCTTGTCTACCCAGAGACGGTCTCCTACAAGCAGCGACTTCTCAAGACTCGATGACGGTATCTCATACTGCTGCCCGATGAAGGCGAATATGAAATATATCAGCACAAGGGCATAGACGATCGCATCGACCCAAGCCATCACTGTCCGTGTCGCACCGGTCTTCTTTTTCCACCAGCTAAAGGGGATATATCCCGTGATATAGATGTCGAACAGAAGGAACCACAACAGTCCGAGCCACGCGTTTCCCATGAGGATGACCCATGTGAAAAATATGGCTGAGACGATACCGAAACGTATCCAGCGGGTTTTCTTCACACGGCGTATGCGCCCCATGAAGCTTTTGTCAGGTTTCTCTTCTTTTATTATTTTTACCCCCTTATCTTTTACTGAATCGTTTTTTACTGAATCGTTCTCGGGAGTCATATTGCTGTCTGTCATTTGAAAATGTCTTGGTTGGTCATTTCTGTGAGCATTTCATCCAGTGTGTGAAAGCCTCTTTTTCCGGCAAGCCATTCGGCCGCCATAACCGCGCCCAGCGCGAATCCCGCTCTTGACTTCGCGGAGTGGGTGATCGTTATGTCATCAACGGCTGAATCCCATATTATGGTATGTATGCCCGGAACCTCCCCGCTGCGCACATGTTCTATTTCCATCACATCTTCGGCGTGCGGTGTGTCTGGTTCGGCCCATCCTGTCACGAGGCTGTTGCATTCCTCGATCTGTTCGGCAAGGGTTATGGCCGTTCCGGAGGGATGGTCGAGTTTATGTATGTGGTGAGTCTCGACCATGCGTGGCCTGTATTGCGGGAAACTCTGCATTATGCGTGCCAGATATCTGTTTACGGCCATGAAGATATTGACTCCGATCGAGAAGTTCGATGCCCACAGAAGTGTGCCTTCCCCTGCTTCGCAATGTCTGCATGTATCCTCGATCTGAGTGGTGCCTGAGTCTGTCTTCTGGCTGACCCAGCCTGTCGTGCCGCACACTACCGGCACTCCGGCTTTGAAACACATTCCGATATTTTCCCTTGCCGTAGCCGGGGTGGTGAATTCTATCGCTACGTCCGAATTGCGGAAGTCATCCGATTCGAAGTCTGCGGTGTTGTCTTTGTCTATGCGGCATGTTATCTCGTTGCCGCGTTCAAGGGCGATCTCTTCGATCATTTTCCCCATTTTCCCATATCCGATTAGCGCTATCTTCATATCCTAAAAACCGAAAGCTATGTTGTCTATATACACTGTCAGGCCTTCAGTGCCGATGAAGGCCTCTCCGCAGGTCGACGATGCCATGACCAGTACGTGTGTGGGAGTTGCGTTGGCGGGTGCCCAGCCTTCTTCCTGCACCGGTACGAGTTTTCCCTTTGAATTGTAGGCATGGTATGCCTTGGAGCCGTTCAGGAGCCCCATATAGGGCTTGTAGAAGGGCTGTGCCGTAATGTTTCCGTAGTGTATCGGCAGCTGATGCCCTTTGGTCAGCGGAACGCTGCGGTTGTAACGTTCTCTTCCTGTGCCTACCCGGAGAGCATGGATATTTCCCTTTGAATCTTCCCAACGTTTCTGGAGAAGGACATAGACCTCGGCGTTGTCGCGCCCCTGAAGAGTCTTCTTGCTTCCGAATCCTGTGGCCTTGACACGGGTATTGACATTGGGCATGTCTACTTTGAGGTCGTATACCAGCGCTTTGGGTCGCTTTGTGTAGGGCATTCCCATTTCCATCTTGGAATATGGACTTTTCGTCGATGAGATAGGTTCTCTTACCTTGCCTAAGAATATCGTACCGGGCACCATGACATCCATATTGAGGAGCCCGAGCACTTTCACTTGTTCTATCTTGGTATACAGCTTGGCCATTTTGTTGCCGTTGACCACAGCCGGCTCCACCGTGTTCGATGCTTTCACGACACCGGAGACCTTTGCGTATACGTTGCTTGATGCCCATGGTGAGCCTCCCTTGGGCGAGTAAGGCACGTTTCCTTTTATCATTTGGGTCGGGCCTATGGCATAGACTGTCTTTGTCTTGCCTCCGATCACTTTTGATTCTGTGATCTCACGTGTCACCCAGTTCGAGAAATCCCCGAACTTGATCTTTTCAAGAGTAAGGGCCGATGAATCAGCACACGATAAAAGCGCCATTAGCGTGCCGGCCAGTAAACCTAACTTTCGCATAATGGCGCAAATTTAATAAAAAAATCTGAAACTGGCCTCCTCTCGGCCTTTTGTTTGGATTTTACCTCTTCAGAGTCTGTAGAAAGTGGTTTACCCACTCTTCATGGTCCGGTGTGGCGAGGATGACTGTCGTGACCTCCTGGTCGTCATATGGAAGTACAAGGACTGTCACATGCTGCCCTTCCAGCATTCCGCTTGCTTTTGCTCCGCTGCATTTGCCGTATTTTACTTTCTCTACCTTCGGATTTGGCAGATGCATCGAGGCCGCAAGACGGCGACAAACCTCATACGCTATCTTCTGATTGGAACCGCGTTTCTCGACATTGCTCATCGAAAGCCCGAAGCTGCCGTCATTGCTTTTTGCCAGAAAGCCGGAGCCCTTCTGTATCTGCATGCCGGCCGGAAGCTGGAATTCGAATCCGGCGTAATCCATATTGACATACCAGTTGGCCTGTCCGTCAGAGCCGACATGGCCTGCGGCCTGCTGTTGCAGTTCGGCCTGTGTGGGATGTTCCATGGTGATTTCTTCCTGCTGTGTGTTTTCGGTCTGGGCCGATACTCCGGCTGTGCCTGCTGTCGCCATTATGGCCGCTGCCAGAAAAATTTTCATCTTCATATCTGGTTTATTATTAACTTTTGCTGTTTTCTTGATTATGAAGTCGTAAATTTATATGACTTCTATGCTTTAAAGTTGATTCAAAGTTGATTCCCGAGGAATATCCGGCTGTTTTCCGCTATGACAGGTGTAAGATCTTTTCCATAGGCTGCCGATAGCCTGATTATCACTTCTTCGATTGTCATGGGTGATTCGTCGGTCTCGGCGAGTATCCGGTTCTCCGGAGTGGCTCTTAATGCATCGGGATTGAATTCAGCGCCGAATGAAAGCCAGCAGCCAACCCTGAGAAGCATCTCGGCTACCGAGGCTTTGCGCCTGAATCCATGGATCACCCAGTTTTGTTTCGGTTTCAGATCCCTGCGGCATCCGATTATCACGTCATGTCCTTTGACATCATGTATCACCATTGGTTTACGAAGACGTTCCGACAGATCGATATGACGCTTGAAGATCTGAAGTTGTCTGAATAGCGGCCCTCCTCGGGGAGTAAGATCCACTCCGCTTTCTCCGATTGCCACTACTTCCGGTCTGGAGGCGGTCTTTTCGATATTCTGCCACATCGCCTCGTCGGGTTCGGCGATGGTGTCCCACGGATGTATTCCCACGCTGTAGCGTTGAGATCCGACAAGTGGAGGAATCCCTCTTTCTGGATGGGCGCATAAGGCCACGACTCCCTGTGGTTGGGGCACCGGATGATGTGTATGTATGTCCAATATATCCATGTGAGTCTCGCTGATGTTGTTTATGTGGGATCTTTATGTTTTTTAACCGAATTTAACCCCCGTTGGTTCGGGTCTGTCTGTCGGTTTTTCCCTTTTTTATTTTTGGCTCTGACAGGCGGCACAGGATCATAGCCGTATCCTCCCCACGGATGGCAGCGGCATATTCTCTTTATTGCAAGCAGGGTGCCCCTACAGGCGCCGTGGAGTCGGATCGCCTCTATGGCGTATTGACTGCATGTCGGAGTGTATCTGCATGAGGCTGGAAATAGCGGGGATATGGATAACTGATAAAAACGTATTGTCATTATCAGCAACTTTCTGCCGGTTTCAGTCAGACGAATTTTCATCCTTTTTTTCTTCTGCACAGCCATGCTCAGGCTTTTGATCCTCGATTATCCGTGCGAGTTTATCCATAAGCCGGCGCATTTTCTTTTCTATCAGGGAATAATCTGCGTTGTCATCGTGTATATATACGAACGCCATCCCGAGCGTGCGTATTCCTCCGTGGGCGATTATCGCCTCGCGCAAGCCATGCCTGTTCAGACGGTAGGCCTCGCGTATCCGCCGGCGCAGCAGCACCCTGTCCACCGCGCGTCGGCGCTTGCGTTTCGGAACGGTGATCAGCATCTGCATCATTCCGATTCCGTCCGGTGTCCCGTTGCGGAATGTATTTTCTAATTCTTGTGGACCGAGCGCTCTGTAATTCAGACGCAGTGGAAAATCATAAAGACTGTTTCCTTCCTTAAACAGGCCGTCTACAAGCGATTTGAGGCGAAGTTTCTCCTCCTTCCCCATCCTGTTGTCTCTCCGCTTAGTTTCGTTCATAGTGCAAATTTAACAAAATAAACCAAATTTATCCTCGTGCGTTACCTAATAAAGAAATTAAATTGCTTTATACTATGAAGACAGTTTGCATAATAAGTTTTGGAAATTCTACCAAATATCGTCTTACAATCGACAAGGGATGCGATCAGGTATCCGATATAAAGGCTGACGTCAAGGACTACCTTGAAAAGAAATTTCCTACGCTGAGTTCGTTGAATTTTTATGATAAGATGTCGGCGGTTCCTGTCGATGCCTCCAATCGTGAGAAATATAAGGATTATCCTGAGTTTGATGATAATTCTATCGATGAGATCAAAAAAGTCTTGTCACGGGAAGTGGAAAGTTATGAGGATGTCCGTAATCTGAACAGCAACGAGCCGTGGGGCTCAAACAGTAGTAAGGTTTGACGCGTTTCTTATAATTCCCGCGTTTTTGGCTCGTTTCAGGCAACTTCCCTTTAGTATCGATGACAGTTCCTCTGCAGGAGCTTCCAGTATTTTTTGTGGCGTCAGGGTGACGATTGTCTCGATGGGAGCGGGAGTATGGCCCTTATTTGCGCCTTTTCGGTTGTGGAGGCAGGCAGATATGCACCTGTCGCAGCCGAAAAGCGTTTCTTTGCCTTCTTTTGTCGACATGGCTTCGATATGTTCCGGCTTGATCCATTCTCCTCGGTGCTCTATTGTCAGATAACTTATGCATCGGTCGCAGTCAATCGTCCCGTCGTTCCGCAGGGCTCCCGTCGGACATGCCCGCATGCATGCGCCGCAGTGTCCGCAGTTGTCTTCTGTTTCTTTATCGGCTGCAACTTCACGTGTGGTGATTATTTCTGCGAGAAAAACCTCGCTCCCGCTGCCCGGTATTATGGCTGCTCCGTTGTCTCCTCTGATTGCTATGCCCGACTTTACAGCCCAGTAGCGTTCCATTATAGGTGCCGAATCCACGCAGATGCGCCAGTCTTTATGTTCTTCTCCGAGAATTTCGTTTAGGCCGGCTTCGCGGATTCTCTTTTTAATCCATTCGTGATAGTCGGGAAGTAGCGCGTAGGCAGAGATTCTTGGCAGTCCGGTCCCGCGTCTCTCTTTTGCGGCATATCCGAAAGCCATGCATATGATCGATTTCGCCCCCTCTAAGAGCAATCTGGGATCTTCGCGTATATCCCGGTGGTTGCCCATGAAGGTCATTCC
>DAAV01000117.1 GCA_001701295.1 Bacteroidales bacterium H10 | reverse complement strand
GGAATTCAAAAGGCGCGGCCACAACTTAGGTGTAATTATTTGCGTATTCAGTGAATTCTACGTAAATTTGCAGTCGGTTTGGTATGTCCGGCTCTGACGCTCTATTACAACGTTTCTACAGGTCCGTACAGAATCGGCATACGGTACTGACAACTAACATTTAAGAAAGTGGATACTAAGTACATTTTTGTGACCGGAGGAGTAGTCTCCTCGCTCGGAAAGGGCATCATCTCAAGTTCGTTGGCACGACTGCTTCTAAGTCGTGGTTACCGCGTGACAATCCAGAAATTCGACCCGTATATCAACATTGACCCGGGTACTCTGAACCCTTACGAGCACGGAGAGTGCTACGTGACTGCCGACGGACATGAGGCGGATCTCGATCTCGGACATTATGAACGTTTCACCAACATCCGGACTTCCCGTGCAAACAATGTGACCACTGGACGCATATACCAGTCCGTGATCGACAAAGAGCGTCGAGGCGATTATCTCGGAAAGACCGTACAGATAATCCCGCATATCACGGACGAAATCAAACGTAACGTCAAGCTTCTCGGCAAGACTGGAGACTATGATTTCGTTATCACGGAGATCGGAGGCACAGTCGGAGACATCGAATCGACTCCGTTTCTCGAGGCGGTGCGCCAGTTGAAATGGGAACTCGGCAAAAGCGCGCTCTTCGTCCATCTGACTTACGTTCCCTATCTTCATGCGGCAAAAGAGCTGAAGACCAAGCCGACGCAGCACTCCGTGAAACAGCTGCAGAGTGTCGGAATACAGCCGGACGTGCTCGTGCTCCGCACCGAAAAGGAGATCCCGCCTGCGATGCTCCGCAAGGTAGGCCAGTTCTGCAACGTGGCTCCGGAAGCCGTCATACAGAGCCTTGACCAGCCGACAATCTATCAGGTGCCTCTGCGCATGCACGAACAGCATCTCGACGACATCGTCATCCGCCTCACTGAGGCCGATCCTACTCCTGAACCGAATCTTGAACGATGGAACATTTTCCTGCATAAACTCGCAAACGCGGAGAAAGTCGTCAATATAGGTCTCGTCGGCAAATATGTGGAACTTCAGGACGCATACAAATCGATCAACGAAAGTCTGATGCAGGCCGCCACATATCTTGACCACAAGGTCAATATCGTCTACATTCATTCGGAGAAAGTCTCTGAGGCCAACATCGATGAAAAGCTCCGCGGGATGGACGGAGTTGTGATTGCCCCCGGATTCGGACAACGCGGTATCGAAGGCAAGTTCATAGCTCTCAAATGGTGTCGCGAACATGATGTGCCGACATTCGGAATCTGCCTCGGCATGCAGTGCATGGTTATCGAGTTCGCCCGGAACGTTCTGGGGCTGGAGGACGCCAACTCTACCGAAATGGACACCAAGACCCCGCACAATGTCATAGACCTCATGGAGGAACAGAAATCCATTTCCAATATGGGAGGTACCATGCGTCTCGGAGCATATGAATGCTCTTTGCGGCCCGGTTCCCGAGTAGCCGAGGCCTACGGCAAGACCGATATCATGGAACGTCACCGCCACCGGTTCGAATTCAATGAGGAATACCGCGACCGGTTTGAGAAAGGAGGCATGCAATGCGTAGGTGAAAATCCCGCCACACACCTTGTGGAAGTGGTGGAGATTCCTGAAAAACGCTGGTTCATAGGCACTCAGTATCATCCTGAATACCAGTCCACCGTGCTTGAGCCGAACCCTCTGTTCCTTTCATTCGTAAAAGCGGCCATAGATTATTCCGATGAAAAGGCAGCTGAAAAAGATATCTAAAAATTAAAATCACATAATCTCCAAATGGATAAAAACACCCTCAACGGCCTCTTGCTTATGTTCGCCGTCTTCGCACTTTTCATGTGGCTGACGCCGAAAGAACAGGCACCGCAACAGGGAGCCGAGAACCCCGAAGTCACCACCGAGACACCTGTGGCGACGACAACAGACGCGCTCTCGCCGACCGAACAAGACTGGCTTGTACAGAACATCGCGGCCAACGGCAAAATGCAGATTGCCGCCGACAGCGTGCGTGTCTACACACTCAACCAGAACGGCATGAACCTCACGCTTCGCGGAGACTCCGTGACAGGCACCGTGACTGTCAGCGGTCGTGATCTCACATGGGCCGACATCGTAGCCGGCGATCTCTCCAAAATGACGGTGGCCGAACAGCGTGAGGCTATCGCAAAAGTCCGCTCAGCTTCTGTCTCACTCGGCAAATATGGCAAATTCGCAGCTTTCCTGAGTGGAACGCCCCGGACTGTCAGTCTTGAGAATGATGCGCTCGCATTGCAGCTCAACACCAAGTCGGGGTCGATAACACGTGCAGAACTCAAGAAATATGATACGGAATATTCCTCCGACGAGACCAAGAAGACAAAACGGAAGGTCGTGATGTTCGAGGGAGACAAAAACGTATTCAATTTCCAGTTGCCTCTTCCCCAGCCGATCGAGACAGCCGATCTGTATTTCACCCCGAAACAGATCAACGATTCGACCGTACTGATGGCTTTGCAGCTTGCTCCCGACGCCTATTGGGGAATCGAGTACACTCTCCCCAAAGGAGACTCGTATGTGGTAAGAATGCGTGTCGTACAGAAAAATATGGCCGCGCTTGTGCAGTCCAACAACCGCAATCTCGGATTCTCATGGACTCAGGATCTTGCCCGTCAGGAACAGGGCCGTATGTTCGAGGAGCGTAATTCGGCCCTCTATTATAAATTTGCCGGCGGCTCTGTAGAAAATCTCAGCGAATCCAAAGACAAGACCGAGGAACGCAAGGCCAAAATAAAATGGATCGG
>DAAV01000152.1:4668-7240 GCA_001701295.1 Bacteroidales bacterium H10 | reverse complement strand
ATTACCTCACTATCGATCTTGTCACTTCTTATTATCAGCCCTTCGGCATTTTTTACGGCCTCTATGAGATCAGCGCGTGTGCCGCCTTCTACAAGCTCAAGTTCATTTCCGGACGCGTTGACTGTATTTTCAATTGCCTTTACTGCAGCAGGAGCAAAAGGTTTCTCTGTGAAAACGAGTATCTTCATCTGTCTGGAGATTTAATGTTGAGCTTCAAATTCTTTCATTACAGCTACAAGGGCCTCTACGCTTTCCTTGGGAAGAGCATTGTAGAGAGATGCCCTGAAACCACCTACTGAACGGTGACCCTTGATTCCGACCATACCTTTTGAAGTAGCGTATTCCATGAATTCTTTCTCAAGTTCGGCATATTCGGGGTTCATCACGAAACAAACGTTCATGATCGAGCGGTCTTCTTCTGCAACAGTGCCGCGGAAAAGCTTGTTGCGGTCGATTTCATCATATAGTATGGCTGCTTTTTCAAGATCACGACGTTCCATTTCCTTCACTCCGCCCTGCTCTTTATAATAGCGGAGAGTCATGAGTGCGGAATAGATAGGAAGGACAGGAGGAGTATTGAACATAGAACCTTTCTTGATATGTGTGCGATAGTCGAGCATAGTGGGAATCTCTCTATGAACCTTTCCGAGAGCATCTTCCTTTATTATTACGATCGTCACACCGGAGGGCGCGAGATTTTTCTGAGCACCGGCATAAATACATTCATATTTCGATGCGTCAAACTCGCGTGAGAAGATATCGGATGACATGTCACATACCATTGGTATGGGGCTGTCGGGATCTTTACGTATTTCCGTACCGTAGATGGTGTTGTTGGATGTATAGTGGAAATAGTCGGCATCCTCGGGAATTACGAAATTTTTTGGAATATAATTGAATTTAGTGTCTTCTGAAGATGCGATAACATCAACCTCTCCAAACAGTTTGGCCTCTTTGATGGCGTTTGTCGCCCATGTGCCGGTATTGATATATGCAGCCTTTTTGTTCAGCAGGTTAAACGGTACCATGCAGAACTGAAGACTTGCACCACCGCCGAGGAAGAGAACATGGTAACCTTCGGGAAGCTGGAGAAGCTCCTTTGTAAGTGCTGCGGCCTCATCGATTACAGCCTGGAATTCTTTACTGCGGTGTGATACCTCGAGTATCGAAAGACCGGTATCTGCAAAGTTAAGCACAGCATCGGCTGTCTTCTGGATTGTGTAAGGAGTGAGGATGCTGGGACCAGCATAGAAATTGTGTTTCTTCATGATCTTTTCAATATAGATTTTAGTTGGTTGTTTTACGCAAAGATAAGTCAATTTAACAAATCCTGCAAATGTTTTTAATAAAAAATTCCTTGCAGAGTCTAATTGGCTCTGCAAGGAATTTTTATTAGCTTGAAAATGAGTGTTTAGTTAAATAACTTCGCTGATCTCAGGAGTTTCTTTCGGTTTCTGTTTTCCGGGTCCTTCCTTGATAAAGAATACACATACGGAGCCGATTACAAGAGATACACCGGCAACGGCCATCATTAGGTATTCGGGAGCAAGTTCACCCGGAATACTTAACATTGTAAGGATCCAGCCACCCACAAGTGCCGCAACAATCTGAGGGACACAGATCGTACAATTGAAAAGTCCGAGATATGCACCGATGTTGCCACCTCGAAGCGAATTGGTAAGAATAGTGAAAGGCCATGCAAGCATAGCTGCCCATGCGCATCCGATCAATGCGAAAGCTACGAAAAGCAGATAAGGATCTGTGAGGAAAGCAGTCATGAAGAATCCGACCGCACCGAGAAGCAGGCTGAGGGTGTATGAGAATTTTCGGCTGCGGAATCTCGGAAGTACAACTGCCCAAAGTACTGAACCGAGAGCCTGGATCGCATAGAGAACTCCTACCCAGTTTCCTGCTTCATTATATTGTGTGGACGTGGCGTCAAGTACCGTACGGGTCATGTACTGACATTTCGAGGCGTCAGCGATCTGCGCGCTTCCTGTGGCGCTGATATCAAGAGTCCCGTCTGCTCGTTTCTCGACAATGTCGGCAGTCGTAAGAGTAAATGCACCCTGATGTGTCGAAAGGAAATCGCCGGTTTTCTTGCCGTGATCCAATATGATGACACTGTCGTTGGCAATCAGATATTTCCCTTGATAGTCCGTACCGTCATAGGTAATGCCTGGATAATTTACAGTGGTCGGAGTCTGGAACGCATTATGTGCTACGGTATTTGTAGCATATGTCCATAGGAAAAGGAATGCGAACCAGCAGAAGAATTGTACCACACCGACTGTCCAGAAGGTAGAAGGTGCGTGTCTGAGAAGGGTTATAACGTCTTTCTTCTCGGATTTCGCCGGTTTGTCCTCAATGCCGTTATATTCATTGTATAGTTTTGGAGGCCATTCCTTGATCTTGACAAGAGAATATACGACACACAGCAGAAGAATTGCAGCTCCTATATAGAATGACCATATCACTGTGTCGGGAACTACGCCCTCGGGCGCTGTATTCTTTATTCCGAACCACATGAAGAGTATCGGGAAAATGTATCCTACTACAGAACCGGCATTAC
>DAAV01000152.1:0-4596 GCA_001701295.1 Bacteroidales bacterium H10 | reverse complement strand
CATGAGCGCTACAAGTCCGAAAAGAATCGCGCTTGCAACTGTAAAATGGAAACTGCCGGCATTCGGTAAAAGACACATGACGACTACCGCTACAAGCGCTCCTACAATCAGGTAGGGGAGACGGCGCCCAAAACGGTTCCATGTTTTGTCACTCATCATTCCGACTATCGGCTGTACAACTAATCCCATCAACGGAGGCAGAATCCAGAAATAACTGAGATCGTGGGGATCCGCCCCGATTGTGGTGAATATTCGCGATACATTCGCGCTTTGTAATGCATAGGCGATCTGTACACCAAAGAAGCCAAAGGAAAGATTCCATAGCTTCCAGAAACTTAAATCAGGTTTAGTTTTCATGAGTATGATGTTTAATTTAGATTTTTCCGGTTAGTGGATATCAGGGAAAACTCAGTTCTTGATCTGGGCATAAAGCCACGCAATCTCGTTTTTCCAGTTGTCCGGATCTGGAGTCTCAAGAATAATCGGCATATTGTCAAACCTCGGATCATTGACAAACCGGATGAAAAATTCCTCGCCGAGCGATCCTTTCCCGATCAGTTCATGGCGGTCGATGCGGGAGCCTAAAGACCTTTTATTGTCATTAAGATGAATAGCCTTCAGGTAATGCTTACCTATTATTCTGTCAAAATCATCCCATGTGGCTTTGTATCCTTCGGGTGAAGCCAGATCATATCCGGCGGAATGAGTGTGACATGTATCTATACAGACTCCGATACGACTTTTGTCATCTACCTTGTCGATGACGTGGGCAAGATGCTCGAATCGGTAACCGAGATTAGTGCCTTGTCCGGCTGTAGATTCAAGTATTGCTGCTATTCCGTTCGTCTGGTCAAGAGTGATATTGATGCTTTCCGCGATCCTGTCAAGGCAATCTTCTGTTTCCATTAATCCCAGATGGCTTCCGGGATGGAAATTGAGCATACAGAGTCCCAGCTGCTCGCATCTGTGCATTTCATCAAGGAAAGATTGTCTTGATTTTGCGAGTTTTTCCTCATCCGGACTTCCGAGATTGATCAGAAAATTGTCATGGGGCAGAATCACTGAGGCGTCGNNTACAATTTTTTTTGAACTCATCGGCTGTTGCCGGGGTTATAGCTTTCGAGCTCCAACGGGCGCTTGAGCCTGTAAACAAAGCGAAAGATCTCGCGCCTATAGCCTGTGCTTCCAAGGGAGTATTCTGTACTCCTCCGGATGCGCTGACATGTGCACCTATATATTTTGCCATATGTTTTATATTAAGATCCGCAGACCATGGGCTGCAGTTTTGCCATCGTTGTATATACGGTAGAGTCCGATAGCATCAATATTAAGACAAATTTACTAATAATTTCTCAATTTCAGCGCATTTTCCGCAAAAATCGGTTAAAAAGTATTATCTTCGTATTTAAAAGAGGTATATATGGAGTTATCAAAATCTAAATTCAATATATTTGCATCGCTCGGATCGGCTAAAATGAGAAAAAAACACAGGCTTTTTACTGTAGAAGGGGAGAAGTCTGTCTCAGATACAATCAATAATTTTGATGTGGTAGCCATTGTGTGTGTCAAAGGGAATATCTTTGATTTCTCACTCGGACACGGTCCGGTATATGAAGTAAGTATTGATGAGATGCGCCGTCTTTCCAATCTTACGACACCATCGTCTGTAATGGCTGTCTATAAGCTTCCGGAATCGGATCATAGTGCTGTCAAACACATCGGCAATGGTCTTTATGTGTTGCTTGACGGCATACAGGATCCCGGCAATCTCGGCACGATTGTAAGAACGTGTCATTGGTTCGGGATCTTCACAATATTCGCTTCAAAAGACACTGTGGACATTTATAATCCCAAGACAGTCCAGTCTACGATGGGGTCGATAAGTAAAGTCGAAATTGTATATTGTGATCTGGAGAAACTCTTGGAAGACAATCCCGATATGCCTGTTTATGGCACTTTTCTTGACGGAAAGAACATATTCGCGACAAAACTTGAAAAAAGAGGATTTATAGTCATGGGAAATGAAGGAAAAGGTATTTCCGACAAGTTGAGAAAACATATATCACAACCTCTCTTTATACCTCCCGCGACTTCTGATCATGGCGAGTCGTTGAATGTGGCCGTCGCAACAGCGATAACGATCGCACAGTTTCAGAAATAAGAAACACGATGTGTCTGACACATCGTGTTTCTTATTTATAGTCTTGAACTGTTGACTTCCGGAAGGTAGGCGTCTTCATAGTGCGCAAATACATAGTCTTTTTCAGTGCCGATAAAGGTCACGATATCAAACCGATATTCGTAGAGCACCTGCTGCGTCCGCAGATAGGTGTCGGCCGCGCGTATCGTCCGTTGTCTTTTTTTTCGGTCGACTGNNTCCATGGCTGCTTCTCGCTTTTACTTCAACAAAGATAAGAGTACGGTCTTTTTCAAGGATAAGATCGACCTCAAGTCTGCCTGCACGCCAGTTTCTTTCGCGGATCGTATATCCTTCTTTAAGAAAATACTCAGCTGCGAGAGCCTCGGCTTTTTGTCCCCACTCGCGGTTGTTGTACCCTAATTCTTTTCTGGTGTCTTTATCCATATACGGTCGGACAGTACGGACATACTTACACGGCCTTAAAACTCATGTCAAGACCTTTGACGCTATGTGTAAGGGCGCCGACCGAGATGAAATCCACTCCGGCCTCGCCGTATTGCCTGAGATTTTGCAGAGTGATTCCTCCGGAAGACTCGGTTTCGAAACGTCCGTTTACAAGTTTGACAGCCTCGCGTGTAAGTTCCGGAGTGAAATTGTCGAACATTATTCTGTCCACACCCCCATGGGCCAGGACTTTGCGTATGTCTTCCAGACTCCGGACTTCGACTTCTATCTTCAGATCCTTGTTATTGGACTTGCAATACTCCTGTGCGCGAGAAATCGCTTTCTCAATTCCGCCGGCAAAGTCGATATGATTGTCTTTTATCAGAATCATATCGAAAAGACCGATCCTGTGATTTGTGCCGCCTCCGATTCTTACGGCGTCTTTCTCAAGCATGCGCATTCCGGGTGTGGTCTTGCGTGTGTCAAGGACGCGTGTATGCAATCCCTCGAGCTCATCCTGATATATGCGTGTCATTGTGGCTACGCCGCTCATGCGTTGCATAATATTCAGCATTGTACGCTCCGCGATAAGCAGAGACCGCACAGATCCTTCAGCAACAAATGCGATATCGCCTTTTTTAACCTTTTCGCCATCGTTGATCGATACTGTCATTTTAATTTCGGGATCGACTTTGGCAAGGACCTTGCGTGCTATGTCTACTCCGGCGAGCACACCGTCTTCCTTTATTATAAGCTGGCTTTTACCGATGGCATCGGAAGGAATCGTGGAAAGTGTCGTATGATCTCCATCTCCAAGATCTTCGGCAAATGCGAGATCAAGAAGTTCGTCAATTAATTGATCTTTAGTCTTCATATTTAAGAAAAGATACGTTTAATTTTTACAGCTATTTAATGCCGTCTCTTTCAAGCAATGCATCGACGGTCGGTTTCTTGCCGCGGAATTCCACATAGAGTTCCATTGCATCTTTAGTATCGCCCGATTGCAGCATTTTAAGGAATTTTGCTGCAGTTTTCTGATCGAAAATACCATTCTCTTTGAATGCCGCAAAAGCATCCGCATCAAGTTCTTCCGACCATTTATATCCATAATAGCCTGCCGCGTATCCTCCGGAGAATATATGGCCGAATGAGGGTGAGATCACCGAACCCTCTACAGGTTCGAATATTCTTACCGGCTTCTGGGCATTCGCTTCGAATTGCTCTATATCGGCTGAAGCTCTCAGAGGTTCGGTAATTGTATGGTATGCCATATCAAGATATCCGAAGCCCAACTGACGCATTGTGGAATATGCCGCACCGAATTGTGCGGATTTTACAAATCTGTCAAGAAGATCGGCCGGAATTTTCTTTCCGGTCTTATAGTGACGGGCAAAGCCGTCAAGATATTCCTTACGGGTAAGATAGTTTTCGTTAAATTGCGAGAACAATTCCACGAAATCATGATCGACATTGGTTCCGCTTAATGATTCATATTTAGCTTCAGATGAAAGGCCATGAAGCGCGTGTCCGAATTCATGCAGGAAAGTCTCTACTTCATCTGCTGTCAGCAGAACCGGATCGTTACCCACCGGTTTTGAGAAATTGCAGACTATCGATATGAGAGGTAAAGTCTTGTTGCCCGCGTCATCTTTGCTTTCTGCGCGAAATTCCGTCATCCATGCTCCGGGTGATTTACCGGCACGATAGAAGAAGTCTGCATAAAGCAATCCCAGCAGATCTCCTGATTTCTTATATACTTCATAGATTCTTACATCCGGATGATATTTGTCAACTTTATCGGTCGCTTTAAATTTGTAACCGTAAAGTTTCGTGGCCAGACCGAAAACCCCGTCAATAGTGCGGTTGAGTTCGAAATAGGGCTTCAGATCCTCATTACTGAAAGAATAAAGCGAATTTTTCAGCTTGTCGGACCAGTATGAGTAATCCCACGGCTGCAGGACAAAATCATTTCCTTCGGTTTTTCTTGCCAGATTCTGAATTTCTTCCAGTTC
>DAAV01000167.1:8019-25071 GCA_001701295.1 Bacteroidales bacterium H10 | reverse complement strand
CCTATTTTCTTGGAGCCGCCCGCCAGTATTTTAAGGGAACGGCTGTTTTGGGAACTCTTCCCGGCGTGCTTTTCCGTTTCGACAAAGAGGGGGAGGAGATGATGTATCTCAGCACGCAGAATCTTCTTTCGGGCAATGTCGTAAGGTCGATAGAATATAATTTCGACAAGAGATATCTGGTCGTGGCTTACGATGACGGCAATATCGACCTGCTCTATGACAACGGCGATGTATATAATATACCGGGATTGAAACTCGCGGACTCGTCTCTCGACAAGACTGTCAACAATATCAATTTCGACAATGCGGACAACAAGATATACCTTGCGACCAATTTCGGCTATGTGTCCGTCGATGACGAACGTAAGGAGATTGCGACATCACGTGTGCTCAACACGCCCCTTGTAGGAGCGTTTATGTTTCAGGGGAACCTGTGGCTTGCTACCGACAACGAGATCTATTACGGCAATCCCAATGCGTTCGATCTGTCATCTTTTACTAAAATGTGCGACTGCGCCGACATGCTCCGCATATTTCCTGTAGACAGCGAGAACATATATCTGCTGCACGGCAAGACGGGGGAGATCTATTGCAACAGGAACGCCAAAGTAGATGGCAAATATAGACGTACAGGTGTGTCTACGGTTTCGGAACTCGGACTTGAACGTCTTAGCGAGGGATTCCTTATCGTGGGCCGACGGGAGCTTCAGGTGTTTGACAAGGATGGCAACGTGAAACGCTATGATCTTGCGGCAGGTGACCGTGGCTCCTATGCCGGCACATTCGACGGTTCGGAGTTTTGGCTCTCTACCGGCCGGGAAGGAATCTCACGCAAACGGGCCCCGCGTGAGGGCGCTTCAAACTGGACAGTATTGATGGACCGCTTTCTCCCCAATGCCTCCAACGTATATATTAGCACCGCAATGGCCTACCATCCTGAATACGGGATGCTTGTCAGAAATAACGGCATGGACCTTATTTTCAATTCCACAAACGGCAACTATGCATATTCCCACGATCTCGTATGCGGTTACAAGGATATGTCGTGGACACCGCTTTCGGCTTTGTATCGGGTCCCTGACATGAAAGGTCTCGCTTTAAGAAATCCGAACGGTCTGGCAATCGATCCGTCCAACCGAGACCATATCTATTGCGGTTCTCCCAATCATGGGCTGTTGAGGGTTGATCTGAAAAATCCCGGCAACTCGATCCATATGTCAAAACCCAATGACATCCTCGAAGGATACGGACAACCGGGCTTTGTGGCTGTTGTCCCGTCAACCGATCCGACAATAGATTTTCCGCAGAGATGCGTGTTTGCCGCCCCGGGATTTGACGCCGCCGGCAATTTATGGACCGCATATGTGAACCCGGATGCGGATGTGGGAAGTACATATACCGAGCTTTGGGTATGGACTCCGCAGGACCGCGCTGCCTCTACGGCATCGAGCATACGCCCCTGGAAAAAGATAAAATTCGATGGTGTGGAATCAGGCAATTCTCCGGTCGTGAAGCCGCTTACAGTCTCGTCAAACAAGAATATAGTGCTGTCACACGGCAATACAAACAGGACTCCGCTGGTTATCTTTAATCATAACGGGACACTCGACAATACAGCCGACGACAAGGTGGCCTATATGAAAAATATTGTCGATCAGGACGGTCAGGATTTTGCTTTTAACGGCGTGTATGCTTTGTTTGAGGATCCTTTGACCGGACTGGTATGGGTAAGTTACGGAGACGGTCTGTTTACGTTCGATCCTAAAACGGCTTTGGATTCGCCCGGTACTGTGCGCCGGATAAAGGTACCGCGTAATGACGGCACGAATCTTGCCGATTATCTGCTTGACGGCGTCACCGTCAATTCCATAATGTCGGATAACACCGGCCGTAAATGGTTCGGCACCAATGGTGCGGGCCTTGTATGTACGAGTTCCGACGGACGCGAGATAATCAAGACCTATACGGCAGATAATTCAAGACTTCTCAGCAATTATGTCTATGCCGTCTGCCATAATCCCGATTCGAATTCCCTGATGATCTCTACTGACAAAGGTCTCTGTGAGCTTTTTCTAAGCGGATCGGTAGATTCGCCGGAGAGCAGCGTGAGGGTGTATCCCAATCCTGCACGGCTTGATTATTACGGCTATGTGACTGTCGACGGGCTGCCCGACGGCGCTATGGTAAAGGTTGTCGATACGGCAGGTAATGTGGTCAAGGAATGTGGCGGCGCGCAAGGCGGCGAGATCCGATGGGATATGACCAATATGGGATTGAAAAGAGTGGCCGCCGGCGTCTATTTCATAATAGCGACCAATGGCCCGAATTCCGACAGTTATTCAAAGGTCTCGAAAGTGCTTGTTGTCGACTGACAGGAAACGGATGCAGCTGTTTTTTTCGATGAGATGGTTGCTATGTAGAGAGAAATTTTGTAATTTTGAATTAGGTAAGTAGCTATTGAAAATTAATGTTACAAGATTCAAAAGCTACATATATCGTTTAATTTTTAATAGCTACTTAAGTTATTTAAAATGAAAAAATATATTCTGACGTTCGGATGTCTTACGCTTGCGGCATTCATGTCTCAGGCGCTTGAACTGACAGTCACCCCCGGCTCACTTCAGTCCGATATGCCGGCTTTGGTCAATACACAGGACAAATCACTTATACTGCGGGGAAGCGCGAATGTGACGGACCTCGCTCTTCTCAAGCATCTTTCAAGAAGTGTCACGACTCTTGATATGTCAGGGCTGCGCATAGATCCTTATGTCTATACGGAGGGGGATTATTACGGAATAAAGAATTTTGAAGCCGGAGAGATTCCGCCTTATATGCTGACGGGAAGCGCTGTCACTATTTTTAAATTTCCCGAGACTGTTACAAAAATCGGAGAGTCCGCTTTTGCCGGAAGTATGTTGAGGACCATGAATGTGCCGGCTTCCGTAACATCGGTCGGTGACTATGCCTTTTCCGACTGTATCCGGCTTTCGGGAATACGTTTTGTATCTGCCCCCGAGTTCGGGAAGGGTGTGCTTAAAGGCTGTCCGAGTCTGACTACAGTTGATTTTGTAGAGGCTATCCCTGATATTCCCGAGTCTATGTTTGACGGTTGTGCTTCATATGCTGCCGCTCCATCGGAAGACATCGTGTCGATAGGCGCTTACGCATATCGCGGCACCGCCGTAGAGAAGCTTGACCTTTTCAAGGTGGAGAAACTCGGAGACTATTGTTTTGCAGATATGCCGCTTCTGGCCGAAGTCAATATAGATCTTTCTCATGAGCCTGAGATGGGCAAAGGAGTCTTTTATAATGACTCTACGATCGGGATACTGCCCAATTGGGAAGGTGTCTTGCCCGCTTTGTCACTGGCTTATACCGCCGGCAAGCAGAAACGCTCGTTTTCCTTTCCCGTCATAGGGGAGGCGGCTCTTGCCAATAACACTGAAATCGAATATGTGGCTTTGTCTTCGTCGGTCAAGGAAATTAAAGCGCATGCTTTCAGAAATCTCTCCTCTCTAACCCAAGTGGATGTCAATGAACTCGGATCGTATATGCCCGAGGTCGATCCTCTTGCATTCTCCGGTCTTGAGAACAGCGAAGGCCGTTACGATATAATTCTCAATGTGGCCAAAGACACTAACGACACATGGCAGGCGCATCCGGTCTGGGGACTTTTCGATATACGCAATATGAACACCGGAGTAGGAGGGGCTGTCGAGGGAACTGCGCTAAATATCACCATTACCCGAAACGCAGGTACCGTCGATATAATGGCGTCTCAGCCTATAGATTACGCCGGCATATTCTCGATAGACGGTACTGTCCTGCATGAGTCGCGTCCCGGTGTGGAAAGACATGGAGTAAACGGTCTTGATGATTATGAGGTTCTCCTTGTCAAGGTTGTCTCCGGAGGCAAACAGAAAATTCTAAAGCTAAGATAAGTCTCTGAATTGTAAATGTATATTGTGGCCTCCGGAAGTTTGTTTCCGGAGGTTACTCTGTTTCTGCGAGCTCATCTTCTGTCTGATGGTCTGTATCATTTTTTTCTTCATCAGACATATGGGCTTTTTTGAATTCCGAGGGAGTCTGGCCTGTGACTTTACGGAAGGCTGTGACAAAACTTGTGGCGGTGTGAAATCCTAATTCCTGATGGATCGCACGGATGGTAAGGTTTCCATAGTTCTCTTTGTCTACAAGTCTCCGGCAGGCCTCACGGATACGGAATTCATTAAGATATGCCTTGAATGACTTGCCGTATGTGTCATTGATGACCCGCGATACGTATTTGGTGTTCGACCCTGTCAGTTTGGCGAGCGCGTTGAGACTGAAGTTCTCGGAACATATCACATCGACATCCTCCATCACATTATTGATTTTGTCGAGAAGTATCTGACGTTGCTCAGGAGGGACCGGATTTTCCGACCGTTGGTTTTTCTGGCGTAGTTCATTGTAGAGTCCTTCCAGTTTCTCCGCTTCTTTTTCTTTTCTCTCTGCCCGTTGTCTCGCCTTTAGAAAAAGTGATGACTCAAGCATTTTGAGGTGATTGCGTTTAAGCCGCGAAAACCGCATGGTCGCGAATA
This sequence comes from Bacteroidales bacterium H10, assembly GCA_001701295.1. GTDB lineage: Bacteria > Bacteroidota > Bacteroidia > Bacteroidales > Muribaculaceae > Lepagella. Next base: position 20,491 of record DAAV01000167.1, on the reverse strand, counting down.
AAGCTATGCATAAGAAGATTCCACTTATGCCTATCAGGATAAAATCACGGTTAAAGATATTCCGAAGGGGATTGTCAATGCGTTTTTCGTAATCGAACAGCCTTTCGTTGGCGTCTCTTGTCGTATTTGTCTCGAAGACGGAATCATTGAGGAGAAAGTATCTCTTTTTGAACGCAGTCGCCTTTGCGGTATCGTTTATCTGTTTATAGGCCACATAGAGTGCGCGGGCCGCAAGAATCTCCTGAACATGGCCGCCTCCTTTCTTTATTGAGTCGTATCCTCTGGTATATTCGTTTATGGCTTCGGCATACCTTTTTGTCTTGTACATTATGTCGCCCATGGCCATGCATACGGATCCGTATGCTCCCGGGCCGAGATTATACTGTTCCACTACACGACGTGCGCGATCGAGTGAATAAAGAGCCGACACGACATCGTTTTCAAGCATATGTACACCGCATTGGTTGTAGAGTACGTGGAACTGCATGAATGGATCTTTCTCGAATGGAAGAGACATCTGTATGTCGTACCATCTTCTTGCGGCCGCCGCGTTTTCTGTCTGCACATATTTTTTGACGAGACACACCGCGAATTTGAGCTGTAGGGATTCGATCTTTTCTTTCAGGGCCAGATCATATCCGCGTTTATAATAATGTATCGCCAGTTCGCTGTCATCCATCATGTCTGCGAGCGTGCCGAGATTGCCGAGACAGATGCTTTCCGCTTCATGGTCTCCATCTTTCTCGGCAACATCGAGAGCCTGCACAAAAAGCGTGCGTGATTCTGACAGCTCTTGTAAATCCATTTCGTGCCGGGCGTCGTCAATGAGTCTTCGTGCGGCAGCCGATTCATATGCTGCAAACAGTGTGAATGTCGGAAATGAGGAAAGCACACTCACTGTTATTATAACAAGGAGCGTGTGAAGAAAACGTGATTTCGTTGCAGTAAGCATTGATTTTAACCTTTGCGTTGTAATTTTGTGCAAAATTAAGGTTTGTTTTGCTTCTTTTTGTCTATTTTGTTATCTAATGACTCTATTTTCACTGAAAATAGAGTCATTATGCTTTTGTAAAATTGAAATAGCCATGGAATGTGTTTAAATTTGCCGCAGTCAATAACAATTATGTTTCACTTAAATCTTTTTGAGAATGAGAAAAAAGCTGACTCTCATTGCCTGTATGGCAAGTCTCTTGGGATTCTGCGCCACAGCATCGGGCACCAGGGGCGATACTTCGCCTGATGCAATCGCGGGTATTGCGGAAAAAGGCTCTCCACAAAAAGCGGTACCCACTACGCTTCCCTATTACAATGACTTCAACGACGAGTCGAAGTTCGAGGGCTGGACGGTAGTAAACACCAATCCTCATTTCACGTGGCAATGGTATGCTACGAGTGGATATGGGTATACGGGATGTATGTATATGACCCAACGCCCTGACGAGGGATTCGGCACTGCTTCCGACAACTGGGCCTTCTCTCCCGCTTTCGAACTCCAGGCGGGATTTACCTATCGTCTGAAATTCTATGTTTCGAACTGGTTTCCATCCGATCTTGAGGTGCGTCTGGTGACAAAAGCCGGTATATCCGATCCGGGAACGCTTCTGTATCATTATGAGGGAAGTGCTTGGGGAGATAAAGAAGCCGAGTTTGAGGTCCCCTCTGACGGTACATATTATCTCGCCTTTTATGACAAATCACCCTGGACATGCAATGACACGGCTTTACGCTATCAGGTCTATATCGACAATCTTTCGCTTGAGGCGATGAGCAATAACGCTGTGCCCGAGGCTGCAGGCGATGTCCGTCAGGTCCCGGGAGCCAACGGAGAGATATCGATGGGTCTGACATGGATCAACCCCACGCTTAGTAAGAAGGGCGAGACGCTCGATCTGCTTTCGAATGTCCGGATATTCAGAGATGGAACACTTGTCGAGACTATTCGTGACAATGTGGTGCCGGGAGCAAGAATGTCATGGACCGATCCGTCACCGACAGCAGGTGTGCATGTCTATAAGGTGATTGTATCAAACACTACGGGCGAAAGTGATCCGGCGGAAGTCAATACGTTTGTCGGAATCGATGATCCCGGAACGCCAGAGAATCTCAATGTGGACTATGACGCCGACGGCGGAATCATCACGCTCGACTGGGAGGAACCGCAGTTCGGACGCCGTGGCGGATGGTATGACAAGACAGGTCTGAGTTATCGTGTGGTCCGTCAGCCGGGCGGCAGACTGCTTGCCAACAATCTCGCTGATCCATATTATGAAGACGAGGATCTCAGCGAGTATGGCAATTATATATATGAAGTGACGGCCAGAACAAATTCCGGTCTTGGCGGCACGGTTGTATCCAACGGCACACTTGTAGGATCGGTGGCATCCCTGCCNNTGCCGATACGTGAGGGCTGGGAGAATCCCGACACTTATCCCCTGTGGGAGATTGTTGACAATAACGATGACGGACATACGATCTTCGTAAAGAAATCATTCGGGCATGAGAGCAATTCCAGCATAGGGTGGAATTATGTGCAGACTGAAGTCGATATAGATGAAAGCCTGTACTCTGCCCCGGTCCGTCTTGAAAAGGGCAAGAAATATCGTGCCTCATTCTGGATAATGAGTAATATGATGGGCAGTTTTACCTGTGACCTTACATACGGAAAGTCCAAGACAAAAGCCGCGCAGACCGGCAAGATCATATCTTATGNNNCTCCGGCCGAGGCGGAGTTCTCGGTCGACGAGACAGGCACCTATTACTTCTCACTTTGGGTACATGACTGCAGTCGTCATGCACTCTGGTTCGATGATTTCCGTTTTGAGGAGATATTCGACAAGAACGTGGAGGCTACGGCTGTCCGCAATCTTGACAATACTCCGACTGCCGGAGACAGAATCACGACAGGCGTGAAATATACTAACCGGGGGACTGACCGGTCCTCTTCTTTCAAGGTGCAGCTGATCGATGATGACGGGACCGTTCTCGGCGAGCAGACTATAAGCCGTCCTTTGGCAGCGGGAACCGACGGCACTGCCAATATCTCGTGGACCGTTCCCGAAGTGACCGGACGTTTCGCTATCCGCGGACGTGTGGTGATGGATGGCGACAAGTGCGCGGCCGACAATGTCTCCGAACCTCTGTATCTCGATATTCAGGAGAAAGGGAAACGGGCCATAACCATCGGCACGTCATCCGATCTTTCTGCTAAATTGCCGTTCGATCATTATTCCTATAATTTCTCCGAGACGATCTATCATGGCGAGGATTTCGGGAATATCGCCGGAAATATCACTTCCATGAATTTCAAGGTGCAGTTCGGCATGGATGCCGACTATCCCAAAGTGCCTTTCAGTGTATACATATGCAACACTACGGAAAATGATCTCTTCAAGGGCTGGATCCCGTCTACCCGTATGACCAAAGTGTTTGACGGCACACTCGATTTTATGAGGGGAATGACCGAGGTGGAGATTCCTTTCGACACTCCGTTCAACTATACCGGCGGCAACATCTGTGTCCTTGTTGCAGGGGGCCACGAAGCCAATCTCATGATTAGCAACGGATATGGAATGTTCAATTATGTCACTGAAGTCGGTCTGGGCGCGTCACGCGTATGGAACAGTAATTATTTTAAACCGGATCCCGCGAATCCGGATCAGACTGTCGGAGCATTCCATACCGTACGTCCCAACGCGACATTCTTTATCGATCACAGTGTCACTGCAAGAATAACCGGTACGGTGACCGACACCGACGGCAATCCTGTGGAAGGAGCCGTGGTCAACGGCGGCCGCACCTATCCGTATCTATCCGCAGAAACCGACAGTGAAGGCAAGTATGAGATTCCTTACTTCCCGGTAGGCTGGGGATCGGCAAGTCTTGAAGCCAACAAGAAAGGCTGGCAGACTGGCCGCATCAATGGCAGTGTCAAAGCCGGCGAGACTGCCGTTCTCGACTGCAATGCGATGCAGAAGTGCGCCGAGATCAAGGTCACGGGTAAAGTGACAAGTGCTACGGACAACACAACGCCCGTCTCAGGCGCTACAGTTACTGTCAAGGGTGACAATGAATTCTCTGTAAAGACTGATGCCGAAGGCTACTTTGTGATCGACGGCGCGTATGCCAACAAAGCCTATCAGGTATTTACCATTGAAGCCGATGGTTTCAAATCTCTGAGCTGGCCCAACACGCAGTTCTTTGATTACTCCGGTTCAGGGGAATATCAGATGACCGGGCTCAATCTTACGCCTGTCACGGCATCTCCGTTCTCGGTTACTGCCCTTGACCGAGGCGAAAAAGCGGAGATATCATGGGAAGCCCCTGTTGACGATGTGACCGTGTCGAAATGTACTGACGATATAGTAGGGCAGTTCGGAGGCATCGGTACTATATCTGTGGCTCATCGTTATTCTCCCGAAGAACTCCAGAATCTTGGAGTCGAGGACAATCTGCTTCTGAAGGCTATCCGTTTCATGCCGATGTGCTATTCGAAATATACCCTTGCTATATGGCAAGGGCCTGAGGGCAACGAGGCTCCTGTATATATGGAAGATGTCGATGTGACAGACTTCAAGCAGTGGAATGAGTTCGTTCTCTCGAAACCATATAGCATCGATCCGACCAAGAGTCTTCTCGTGGGTCTTAAGATTCAGGCAAGCAGCGGGGCTTATCCTGTCAGCTTCGACTATGGTCCTCTTGCCGACGGAGGTGATGTTATATTTGACGTCACCAACAATGTATGGACTACGGCGCACGATGTCCTTCCCGGACAGATGAACTACAACTGGGCGATTCAGGCTGTGTTCGGCAACAATCCCAATTCAGCCCCTGTCTCCTGGCTGGAAGTGTCTTCCGATGCGCCGGAACGTAAGGCCATCAGTATCAAGGACGCGAATCTTGAGGAAATGCTCGCCCTGAACGGCAATACGCAGGCACCTGAGGCGGAAACAGTGGAATCGATGGGCGGATGCTCGCTAATGATGCTTGACACTCCTGTCCGCACTGTTCCCGACGGCAAACCTCTGAAAAATGAGTTCAAGGGTTACAATATCTATCGTATCGAGCCCGGTCAGGAAAACAGTTACATGGGACTCTGGACCAAGGTCAACGAGGAGCCTGTGACAGTTACAACTTTCACGGACGATACATGGGGTGACATAGAGAACAAACCGTATCGCTATGCTGTCGTTTCATTCTATGGCAATCCTTATGAATGGGGGACAGGCGTGACATCCGCTCCTACGTTCTCCGACGGTATAGACAAGGGACATTATGCCTCCGTGACAGTGAATGTCGATGCCGACAACGGGACGGCAGAAGGTACGAGAGTCTATCTTGTCGGTGACGGAAAGAGCCTGACTAAGACTGTCGGGGTCGGTAATAACTCCGTTACATTCGATGATGTCCGCTTCACGGACTATACGGTCCGGGCCATAAAGCCTTATTTCGATCTTTATTCAGCTGACATGAATGTGGACAAATCCACAGTATCGCATGATGCCGTGATCAGATTCTCCGCACCCGCGCCTTCCGATATGCAGGCAGTGGATTATATCAAAGAGACCCGTCTTGCATGGACCGCTCCTTCTCCTGTGGTAGGACGCGAGTTTATGGAATGCAGCGCGACTCCGCTTTCTCCGCTTCCTTTCAATCTTGGAAAGGAGACAATAGTGGGTCATCGTGTCACACCGGACATGCGTGCGGGTTATGACTATACCGATTTCTGGTTTGACGAGATCAGTTTCTATGCGAACGCCGCCACGACTTATTGTCCGGTGATCTGGCGCAGAAACCTTGAGCCTGACCGCCCTATGTGGGAACAGATTGTAATGGAAGAAGAACATGAGATCTACCGTCAGGAGTATAAGGTTACACCGGATGAGGTCGGCACCTGGATTACTGTCAGACTTGATGAGCCGGTGAAGATCAGTTCAGGTGATACATATTACTATGGTGTTGCTGCCGTTACCACCAATGAAGCGATACCTTTCGTTCTTGATGATTCCGGCAATAAGTATGAAGAAGGCATGTGGTATTATGATTACTCTATGAAAGACGCCCGCTATATGTGGATACGTCCCAGCATGAACGGAGCATGGATGGTGAAGGCTCATATCACCGATACTCCCGACAATTCAACTGTCGTGGCCGAATCTGTGAAATATGATCTCTATCGTCTTGCCGAGTCCGATGTCGATAAGGAATCCTCATGGACCAAGGTCAATGCCTCTCCGCTTGAGGAAGAGAGCCATGTCGACTCCGCATGGAAAGATCAGCCCGATGCGGACTACCGTTATGCCGTCAAGGCGATCTTCTCCGGTGACGCGGTTTCGAAAGCCGCTTTCTCCAAGATGCTTCCGAAGGGTAAGGTAGCATTGCTGACTGCGAATGTAACGACCAATAACGGTCTTTCCGCAGCGGGTTCAGTCCTTTCTCTTAAATCTGGCAATCTTACATTCAGAGGTGAAGCGGATTCGAATGGTAAGCTTGAGATTCCGGAGGTGACAAAGGGCAGAAAATACAACCTTTCGCTGAGTCTTCCGGCTTATGAGGAGATTTCCGAAGATGTCAATGTCGACAAGAGCGAGATGGCTCTCGGTTACGAGCTTGTCGAGATCAAGGAAGCTCCCGTGTATGTCGATGCCGCGGCTGCCGCCGACAATTCCAAAGTAGATCTCACATGGCGTGAGCCCGGAAGTTATGCTCCGGCCGAAGGCTGGGTTTACTGGGACAATGGCAAACCCTACGGCGGTTTCGGAACTTCAACCGGATTCTGTGCCGTGGCGCATGCATACATGCCCGAGGATCTCGAATCCAAGAGAATGAAGGAATATGACATCACGAAGATATCGTTCTTCCCGACAAGCAGCAAGAGCAATCCGGTTTCGGAAACTTCATATTGGGTAGCGAAGATATGGCGTATCAACATGACTTCGGGCGAAGTTACGGAAGTGGCCACCGGCAACGGGGATAATGTGATACTCGATCAATGGAATGAGATCGCATTCGACACTCCGTATCATATCAATGGTGACGAGTCCATTCTTGTCGGTTATGAATTCCACGGCGCAGGAAACGCACTCGGTATCGATCAGGGCCCGTGTGCAATGGGTCGTGGAGACTGGGCCAACTTCGGCCAAGGCTGGATGACTCTTTCATCTTCTGTAGATGGCTTCAATTACAATAACCTGATTCATGTCTATGTGGAGAATCTTGAGAAGTCTGCCCGTGGAGAGGCCCCTGCCGCCGGTCCTTCTCAGCCGATACTGAAAGATGCGAAAGCTGAAGTTTCCGTATCGAAAGTGAGAGCCGCTGACCGAACTGAGGCAGAGCATCCGCGTCTTGTGTCAGGCGTGAAGTATCATGTCAAAGGATATAATGTATATCGTCTTGCAAGCGGAGACCGTGACAACGAATCCGCGTGGACACTCCTTACGCCGAATCCTGTTTCTGTCACGGAATTTGCCGACATAGACTGGAAGAATGTTGCCAAGGGAAGCTATATATGGGCGGTCAAGGCGGTATATGCTTCCGGTGTTTCCACCCCTGCGTTCAGTATGGATTCTCTCAATGATGACGGCTCTGTCAATGCTGTCGATGAAGTCGGTGATGATGGAATCAGTGTGATGGCTCTTTCGGAGAACAAGATTCTTGTGAAAGTTCCCGCAGATGCAACTGTCGTTATTTCCGATACAAGGGGAATGAATATACTTTCCGCCAATGCAAAAGCAGGCGAGAATATACTGGAAGTCGATACAGCCGACGGTATCTGCCTGATCCGTGTGAATGTAAACGGCAATATCCGTTCTTTCAAACTGATGATGCGCTGATGACATTCCATCAGAGGCATGACTGACAGACTGGGGCGGTCTTTACATGAGGCCGCCCCGGTTAAATAAAATAATTTTGAACAGTGACTTATAATCTAAAAAACGAATATGAAAAAACAGATACTGTCGCTTTTTATGCTGTTGGCCTTTCTGGTTCCCGCATGGGCTGACGATGTCACGCTCGGGTATTGCGACGGAGGGAATGTCTTGGGCTCTGTTTCCGGTGGCGGAGCAGTGGCTATACGTCTGCCTGCCGATGAATTCAGAATGTATGCGGGCACTCAGATAACCGGTGTCAGGATAGGTCTGGGAAATGACGCTCCTAAAGGGGTGGAAATATTTGTCCGCGAAAGTCTCTCGGGAGATGACATCCTTACTTTCAGTTCCGGTCCTCTTTACGAGGGTTGGAGCGACATATGGTGGGACTCTCCGGTGGAATATCCTGAGGGAGACGTTTGCGTGGGCTATGAATTTCCCGTCGGGGTAAAGGCAGGACAGTCGCAAGTGGAAGGTTACGGACATGCGGACTGCTGCTGGGCTCTCGATAACGGCGTATGGACCGACTATTACGCCAAGGGCGCTCTTCCGCTGTGCATACAGCTCATAGTCGGGGGAGACAGTTATTCCGGAAATGATGTGGCTCTTCTTGGGGCTGACGAGCATGTGGTGGAACTCGGTAAGCCGTTTACTCTGTCCGGACTGATCCGCAACAATACCAATGCCATTCTAAGATCCGTGTGTATTTCGTATGATTGTGGAGAGGGAGGCAGAGAAACCGATGCTTCTGTCGATGATATATTGCCTGGAGAGATAGGATTGTTTCATCTTCCGTGTGATGCGGTGAATGAATCGGGGTACTTGAATTGTGACCTTAAAATAGTTTCTGTAGCCGGAAATACGGATGAATATTCTTTTAACAACGATCTTGCCGTGCCATTGCATGTCATTGGAAATATCGTGCCGAGGAAAGTGCTTGTAGAGGAATTTACCGGGCAGGGATGTCCGCAATGTCCTTCAGGTAAGACCAGAATAGAGGAAGCGTTGAAAGAGATTGACGATGTGGTCCTCATATGTCATCATATTGGCTTTGGAGAAGATTCAATGACCGCGAAAGGCAGTTCATCGCTTCTGTTTTTCTATAATACTCCCGGTCAGTCGTACGCGCCTGCGGTCATGTTCGACCGTTTGCCCACATCGGGAAATCCGGGTCCTGTGGGGAATGTAGTGGAATCCCGTGAAATGCGGGAGAGGATACTTGACCGGAAGAGATACGGTGCACAGGTCACCATCGGCTTGGATCAGGTTTATGACGAAAAGTCCGGAAATCTGCATATCGACGCGTCTCTGCGGCAGATAGAAGGTATGGAACTCGGGTCCAATCCCGTTCTTACACTTCTTCTTGTAGAGGACGGCATAGTCGCGTTTCAGAATCCCGAGGGTGAAGATTATGTCCACAACGAGGTGGTCAGATATTTCGTGACATCGCCTCTTGGTGATGCCGTCACGCTTGCCGTAGACGAGAGCAGGACTTACGGCTATGACGTCGCCATGAATGCGGGATGGAAGCCGGAGAATATGCGTGTCGTGGCTTTCGTCAGCAACCATGATGACAATAATCCCAACAACTGCGAGGTGTATAATGCGGAGACGGCTTCTGTCGGAGACGGCTCGGGTGTTGATGGTATCGCCGGTGAAGAGATTGTCATATCGGCCATCTATGACCTCTCGGGCCGACGGATAGAAGAGCTCCGCAAGGGTGTCAACATAGTCCGTTACAGCGACGGCTCCGTACGCAAGGTGATATTTTGAAAATAATAACTTTTACTGAAGATATCTATGATGACAAATTTAAAATTGCTTGGAGCGGGTCTGCTGTTGCTCGGTTCATGTCCCGCTATGGCGATACCCGCCTATCCCGGCCTTATAACCGCAAGGCAGCAGGACGGCACCGAGTTGACTATCCGGCGGGTAGGTGACGAGTATCACAATATGGTGCTCAGCAGCGACGGCTATGCGCTGCTCTTCAATGTCGCGACACATAATTACGAATATGCGTTGCTGGAGGCCGACGGATTTGTGACAAGCGGCGTCGTTGCGTCCGATCCGGACTCACGTTCTCCCGAAGCTGTCAGAATGCTCGAAAATATTGACCGTGAGGCCGTGGAGGCAAGGTTTGCTGCAGATATGGCTTTGGCGCGCGACAGGATGGCTCCTAAACCGGTGAACACGGGAACCGGACCGCAGCGAATCGTGCGCATCAGTGACGTTCCGACGACGGGAAAGCATGATGTGCTCGTGATCCTTGTAGAATTTGCCGACAGGAAATTCTCCGATTGCGAGGCCATGTCGGATCCAAAGAATTATTATGACCGTTTCTTCCATGAGTCCGGATTTTCCGATTATGGATGTCATGGTTCCGTATATGATTATTATTTCGAGGGTTCATGTGAGAGATACGATCCGGATTTCCGCGTGTTCGGACCGGTGACTGTCAGCGGCGGTTATGCGGACTATGCCGGTTCGGGCGGTTCCGCATATACCTATAAAATGATCCAGGAGGCCATTCCTCTTGTGGATGCGCAGTACGATGTGGATTTCGCTGATTTCGATACCGACGGCGACGGCGTGATCGACAATGTGTATTGTCTTTATGCCGGGTACGGTCAGGCTGATTCCCCTGTCAGAGATTCCATATGGCCGCACAGCTACAACCTGAAGGCGACACATAATGAGTTTGATGTCTACGGAGTTACCGTCGACCGCTATACGGTATCTCAACAGGTGAACGGACAGAGTAATCTTCCGGTAGGTATAGGAACGTTCGTCCATGAATTCGGGCATGTGCTCGGTCTCGCCGACCATTATAACAATTCATCATCTTTAGGAAATCCAGCCAACAATGTCGGCAACTGGGACGTGATGTCGTCGGGATCATATAACAATGACCAGAACTGTCCGGCTCCTTTCTCGGCTTTCGAACGTTATTCTCTCGGCTNNCTGGACCGAACCGGTGGAACTTGATCCGCGTGAACCGTCGATGATAGAAATGACACCATATATGGATTCCGGACAGTGTTACAGGCTTACGGTCAAACCTGACGACAAGGAATATTTCCTTATCGAGAACCGTCAGCAGAAAGACTGGGACGAATATTTGCCTGGTCATGGCATACTTGTATGGCACATCGAGGAAGATCAGGTCGTATGGGACATAAACCGGCCCAATGCCGATCAGAACCATCAGCGTGTTGATATAGTGGAAGCGGCGGGAATACTTACATCTACCGGACATTCGAGTGACGCGTTTCCGGGCACATCCAATGTCCGTCAGTATAATTTCATGGACTGGGCGAACAACAAGCATTTCGGTTTCGAATGGGTCGAGGAGGATGAGGAGGGAAATTGCCGCTTCCTTCTGAGCAATTCCGGTTATGTGCTTCCTGATCCCAAGCTGGAATGCAGTGACGTAATGGGTACGAGCGCGACCCTATCGTGGGGAGAATGCGATATGGCCAACAATTACGAGATAACTGTCCTGAACGGAGACGAGGAGGTGTTTTATCACGCAGCCGAGGAACCGGGTTCGGTTTCTGTTACGGATCTTGAACCGGAGACAGAATATCGTGTAAAGATTCTGGCACGTCTGAATTCGCTTAAATCGGAATATGTTGAAAAAAACTTCACTACTCTTACGCGCCAGATCGAGGAATATTTGCCCGAGGCTATGCCGGCACGCGAGATAAGCGACGAGAGTTTCCTCGCACGTTGGAGGGACCTTCTGATTGCCACTGATTATACGATACAGCTTTATGGCCGTTCACACGATGCGCAAGGCGAACTCCTGCATGGTTTCGATGATTTTTCGACTTCTGATCCACGTCTTCCCGAAGGGTGGGACATCACGCCTAAACAGGGCCGCAATGACAATGATTTCGGTCAGGCCGCTCCGTCGATACGTCTCCGCGACGATGACGCGTATCTGCTGATATCGGTTCCGGGCGAGAAAATGGACAGCATCGGTTTCTGGTTCTCTCCGAGCAAGGCAGGAATAGTTCTTACCGTTGAAAAATCAACCGGAGATGAATGGAACGAGGTGTGGAGATACGCTACCGACCGTAAACGTGAACTTACACAGATGGTCGATGTCGAGGGTTCGGAGCTGATTCGTTTACGTGTCTCGCGTGAAGAGGGAGTCAGCGGCGGTTATCTGCTTCTGGACGATATTTCGGTCTACTATATCCACGATCGTTTCAGTGCCATACGTACAGTAAATGTCGGGCCGGCCTATGATAATCCCTTCATTGCAGGGGATGTCAATTCCTATATGATAGACGGTCTTATGGCGGGAGAAAAATATGGTTTCAGAGTCCGAGCCGAAGCGGATGGCCGTTTCTCTCCATGGTCGGAGGTAATGAACGTGGAGGAAGGTATGGAAGATCCCGAAGATCCGAATGCAGTCGGAAACATCGGGGATGATACCGGATATGCCGATGAGGAGGAAATTATCTACAATCTTCAGGGCATAAGGATCAAAGCCTCTGTTCACGATCTTCCTTCAGGCGTGTATATAATAAACGGACGTAAAGTGATTGTAGGAAACTGATTTGTATATTATTGAAAGAAACGGGAGTCGTATCAGGAAT
>DAAV01000167.1:3002-7992 GCA_001701295.1 Bacteroidales bacterium H10 | reverse complement strand
GGTCGCGGGTGTAGACTTTGTCGGCGATATCCTCAAGGTCTTTGTCGAAACGGTTGGCGATGACCGCGGCCGACTCTTTCTTGAAAGTCTCGAGATCGTTTACCACACGGCTTCCGAAGAATGTCGAGCCGTTCTCAAGTGTCGGTTCATATATTATCACGTTGACACCCTTGGCCTTGATACGTTTCATCACTCCCTGTATCGACGACTGGCGGAAATTGTCGCTGTTTGACTTCATGGTCAGACGATAGACTCCGATGGTACATGGCTTCTCGTCTCCTTCCTCGAAACTGTTCTTGTGGGAATATCCGTACCATCCCGCCATCTTCAGTATCTGGTCTGCCACGAAATCCTTGCGTGTGCGGTTGCTCTCGACAATCGCCGACATCATGTTCTGCGGGACGTCCGCATAGTTGGCGAGCAACTGTTTCGTGTCTTTAGGCAGGCAGTAGCCCCCGTAGCCGAATGAAGGGTTGTTGTAATGTGTGCCGATACGCGGGTCAAGGCCAATGCCTTCGATAATCGCCCTTGAGTCGAGTCCCTTGACTTCCGCGTAAGTGTCAAGTTCGTTGAAGTAGCTGACTCTTAGTGCAAGATAGGTGTTTGCAAAAAGTTTTACGGCCTCGGCCTCTTTAAGACCCATGAAGAGGGTGGGTATATCTTCCTTAAGAGCGCCTTGTCTGAGCAGTTCGGCAAATGCAACGGCTTTCTCCTGGAGAAACCCGAAGTCGGCCAGACGGGCTATGGCTTCGTTTTCCTTGGAAAAATCGTCACTCTGTATGAGTTTGGGGATGCCGACAATGATCCGTGAAGGATACAGATTGTCGTATAGCGCCTTGCTTTCACGCAGAAATTCGGGCGCGAAGAGAAGATTCAGTTTCTCAAGACCGCGTTCGGCGTATTTTAGGTACAGACTCCGGCAATACCCTACGGGGATAGTGGATTTCACGACGATTACCGCATCCGGATTCACTTCGAGCACAAGATCGATGACTTCCTCGACATGCGATGTGTCGAAATAATTCTTTTCCGAGTCATAATTCGTAGGAGTGGCGACGATCACGAAATCCGCGTCGACGTAGGCTTGACTGCCGTCGGTCGTGGCTGTCAGATCAAGCTCCTTATCTGCAAGATACTTTTCAATATAATCATCCTGGATCGGAGATATCCGGTTGTTGATCATATTGACTTTCTGCGGAATGACATCTACCGCCGTGACTCTGTTGTGTTGGGCAAGAAGAACGGATATGCTTAGACCGACATATCCTGTACCTGCTACTGCTATGTTCATAATGTGATATTATACTGTCGTTTTAATCTGATCATTTATGTAACGGTTGCTGTCCGGCAAAATTATCTTTTGCCGTTCATAGCGAGTATTGCGTCCGATATATCGCGTGAATTGCTCAGACGCGGAATTTTTCTCTGTCCGCCGAGTTTGCCCGATCCTACTGAACGAAGCCATCTGTCGAAAGAGCCTTCCGGCAGCGAGATTATTTCCGGAGGATCCAGAAAAATGGTATGCGACCTTTTGGCGTCATAGTCCGAGTTCAATTTTCGTAGTTCCTCGTCAAGGACTGTTCCGAACGCGCTGATATCGTCGGGAGCATGAAGCCACTCGATCAGCCACTGGTGTCGACCTTTGGATTTCCCTGTCGCGAATACGGGTGAAGCCGTATAGTTGCTGACGGCGCACCGCATGCGGCCGCATGCGGCCGCTATGGCGCGTTCCGCATTTTCTTCCATGAGTTCCTCCCCGAAAGCGTTGATAAAGGTTTTGGTGCGTCCGACCACTCGTATCTTGACGGGAGCAGTCGATTCGACCCGTACCGTATCGCCGAGATGATAACGCCAGAGACCGTTGCTCGATGTGATCAGGAGTTCATAGATATGTCCCTTTTCCACATCGCGCAGCGGGATGGGATCAGAGCCGGGACGGCAGATGTCGATAAATTCATAGAATATGTCATTGTCTATCAGCAGCAGCATGGCCGGATCGGACAGATCGTTCTGCACGGCGAAAAAACCCTCCGAGGCATTGTAGGTCTCTACGAAATGCATCTTGTCAGGATCCGTCAGAGTCTTGTATATCTCCCGGTAGGGCTCGAACGAGATTCCTCCGTGGAAGAACACTTCGAGATTGGGCCATATGTCACTGATCTTTTCCGCGCTTTTGGCACGCATCACCTCTTTGATGACTGTTAGAAACCATGACGGCACACCTGAAATATTCGTTATATCTGCGTTCTTGGAAGCCTCGACAAGAGCCGGGAGTTTATCCTGCCAGTCAGGCAAAAGCGCGGTTGTCATATCCGGAACTCTGAATCGGTTGGCGATAGGATTTATACGGTTGATAAGAGTCGCGCTGAGGTCTCCTATATGTACGCGAGGGTCTCGCGGTTTCAGTTCGCTTGCGAAAGATCCCNNCTTTTCCCGCGAATATACGCGACCGCGGATTCATGTGCAGATAATGGGCCACACAATCGGACGCTCCTTTATAGTGGCATCTGTGCAGACTGTCGGATGTGACGGGAATATATTTCGAACGGCCTCCGGAGGTGCCGGAGGACTGGGCATAATTCCGGCAGACTCCGCGCCATAGCAGGTCCGGTTCGCCGTCGACCATTCGCAGCACATCCTCGCGGATATCCTCATAGCTGACAGTAGGTNNCCGTATGCGTCATCGGATTTCAATATTTGTGAAAAGCCGTATTTCTTTCCGGTTTTTGTGCCGGAGGCTCTTTTCAGAAGGCTTCTGAGCTGTTTTTCCTGAATCAACGGTGTCCGGTCGATCCATTTGTCTGTGCGCCGGACCTGAAGCAGAAAAGGAATACGGGCTATCGGTGTATAGTTCATATATGAAATCTCAAAATCTGAATGTATAAGTAAAACGTCAAAATGGATAAAAAGATATTTCAGTAATAAATTTTATTATGTTGGGAAATTGTTGTAATTTTGTCTTAACCTCTGACTAACGGTTATATCTATGTTTTCATTATCTATACCATTGCTTTCATATATCTTGCTTGCGGCTGCCGTTGTAGGTGTCATCATCGCGAGAGTCTACGGTATGAGGCCATATATACGTGCGGCAAGATTTCAGAATCCTGAACTGCCTGCGGATCCCGGCTCATGTCCCAAGGCCTCGGTGATAGTGCATGCCCGTGGCGGTGACGAGGAAGCGGTCATGTCGGCTGTGGAAAGTATAAAAAGACAGGACTATCCCGATTTCGAAGTGATAGTTGTCTGTGATGCCTCTCTTGCTCAGGCCAATTATATTTCTGACGAATTGTCCTCCTTGTATTCTGATGTATATGTGACATTTCTGCAGCCGGGCTCGCATAATCTGAGCCGTCGCAAGCTGGCCACGACAATCGGCGTGAAGGCGGCGAAAGGCGATGTCATCGTGACGACTGTCGCAAATATCCGCATCCCTTCCGATAAATGGCTCAGCAGTATAATGGCACCGTTCTGTGGGGAAGCCGGCCGACATACGGATGTCTCACTGGGTCTCTCATGCATGGATTTCAGAGAGCTTGCCGGTGCGTTGAAATGGTACAGACAGTTTGATTCCGTGCTTTCCAACGCTTTATGGATAGGTTATGCCGCTGACGGTCATCCTTATCGTGGAGACGGATATAATCTCGCCTTCCGCAAGAGTGTGTTTTTCGCCCACAAGGGGTATGCGAAGACAATCAATCTTCATTATGGTGACGATGACCTATTTATCAGTGAGATCGCTAACGGAGCCAATACAAAGGTCGTGCTTGATTCGGACAGTATAGTGGTTACGTGCTGGGGTGAGTCGGCCAACCGTGTATGGAGTCTGCGTAAGGCACGGTATGCCTTCACTTCCCGATGGCTTGAGCGTGCGCCTTTCACACGCGCATCTGTCATGAAATGTCTCCAATGGATCATTCCGGCCTGTGCGGTGGTGGGTGCTGTTGCGGGATTGCCGGGGCTTGTGCCTGCTATGGCAGCTCTGACGATATTGTTATATTTCTGGGGAATGGAGATATATCATTACCGCCGCCTTGCGCCCAGAATGCATGCTGTCAGACTGTGGTGGGCGGTCGTGCCTTTCTGGTTCTGGAAGCTTATAGGAGATTTCCTTTTCAATTGTGATCATCGCGGTAGCCGGAAGAAAAATTTCACTTGGCAGAGATCGCGTAAGATCTGACTGAGAGTATAAACAGTCTTTAAAAATCTTAATTTTGGGAAAGAATAAATTAAAGAAGTTCGCCGACATGGCCCGCTTCGGATGTGTGTTGCAATATCCGCGCGAGGAGCTCTTGCGCCTTGGTTTCCCACATGCCGGGAAATGGAACGGCGATGTGTTCGCAAATGCAGCCCCCATAGTGCTCGAACTTGGATGCGGACGTGGCGAATATACCGTAGGTTTGGCGAAAAGTGAGCCCCAACGCAATTTTATCGGTATTGACATAAAAGGTGCGAGAATGTGGACCGGAGCCCGGCAAGTGGAGGAAGAACAGATATCCAATGCCGCCTTCCTTCGTTGTGAGATTGAGAATATAGGGCATTTTTTTGCTCCGGGAGAGGTTGATGAGCTTTGGATTACTTTCCCGGATCCGCAGATGCAGAAAGTAAGGAAAAGACTCACATCGACACGCTTCCTGAATCTGTACAGAACGATTCTTCGTCCTGACGGAATTGTGAACCTGAAGACTGATTCTCCGTTTTTATATGAATACACACGGCGTCTTGTCGGGATAAACGGTTTCGAGGTGCTTGCGTGTACGGACAATCTCTATGAATCGGGACTTGTCGATCCGGTCACTTCCATAAAGACCTACTACGAACAGCAGTGGCTTTCGAGAGGCAAGCAAATCAAACTGATTTCTTTCAGATTGCCTGCGGGGGGAGATCTTCAGGAACCTCAGGCCGACGATATCCCGCGTGATGACTACAGGGCTATACCAAGGCCGTCGTTCCCGGGTGTCAACAAATAGTATATCAATTAAATCAAATC
>DAAV01000167.1:1561-2997 GCA_001701295.1 Bacteroidales bacterium H10 | reverse complement strand
TCTTGACGCTCTCCGCAATGTCCGCTATCCGGGCAACGGCAAGAATCTTGTAGAAAACGATATGGTGGAGGATGACATCCGCATTGACGGCAACAAGGTGTCTTTCTCTCTTGTTTTTGAGCGGCCTACAGATCCGTTCATAAGAAGTGTGGTCAGGGCTGCCGAGACCGCGATAAATACTTTCATCTCACCCGATGTGGATGTACGTGGCAATATAGCGGTCAAATACCGCAAGGCGCAACCGGAGAAGAAACNNATTGCCCGGTGTGAAAAATATAATAGGCGTCACGAGTGGAAAAGGAGGTGTGGGTAAATCGACAGTGGCCGCGAACCTTGCTGTCGCGCTCGCGGCGGCCGGCTATAAGGTCGGGCTTCTTGACGCCGATATTTTCGGTCCCTCGATGCCGAAGATGTTCGGAGTGGAGGATGAGACCCTATACATGATCAATAAGGAAGGCCGCGACTATATTGAGCCGATCGAACGTTATGGTGTCAAGATGCTTTCAATTGGTTTCCTTGTTGACAAGGAGAAGCCGGTATTGTGGCGCGGAGGTATGGCGAGCAATGCCTTGAAGCAGCTTATCACTGACGCGTGGTGGGGTGATCTTGACTATTTTCTGATAGATATGCCTCCCGGCACGAGCGACATTCACCTTACGCTTGTACAGACCTTGCCGATCACGGGAGTGGTAGTGGTGAGCACTCCCCAGGAAGTCGCTCTGGCCGATGCCCGCAAGGGTATCGCCATGTTTACGGATGAGAAAGTCAACGTGCCGATTCTGGGACTTGTTGAGAATATGGCATGGTTCACCCCCGCTTCGCATCCGGATGAAAAGTACTATATATTCGGCGAAGGGGGAGCAGTACNNCTGCCGAAAAAGAGGGAGTGCGCCTTCTGGCCCGTATTCCGTTGGTAATGGATATAATGAGTCATGCCGACAATGGCGAGCCGGTCGCTGTGGTATTGGAGAATGATCCGGAGGCCGCCAATGCCGAGGCACGCGCGTTTGCATCGCTTGCCGCAAACGTTGTGGAGGCTGTCGACGAGCGCAACAGCACCAAGGCTCCGACACGCAAGGTCGAAGTCAAATAAATTGTATTGTCGTCTTTTTAACATAATGGTCCGGGCACTTCAAGCACGCCCGGACCATTATGTTTTAATAATCATGTTCGATCTGTGATGCAGTCTCCACTCGTTTCTTCTCTGCCTCGTGGGTTATGTGACGCATCTCTACCCACAGCAATATGGCTGCCGTGACAGATGCGGCCATGTCGCTTATGGGGAAAGCCGTCCATACACCGTCAAGACCCATGACGGGCGGCAGAATGAAAAGTAAGGGAATCATGAAGATAATTTGACGGGTGAGTGACAGAAACACCGCTTTGCCGGCCATTCCGAGGGCTTGGAAGAAGTTGGTGGAGACTATCTGGAAGCC
>DAAV01000167.1:234-1525 GCA_001701295.1 Bacteroidales bacterium H10 | reverse complement strand
CTGCATGAACATCGCGGCTATCGGCCGGGGATTGAAAACGCCCAGAAGCGTGCCGAGAGTAGAGATGCAAACGGCTGTTCCGGCGGCGAGCCAGAAAGTCCTGAACAGTCTCCGGTAGCGCCCAGAACCGTAATTATATCCCACGATTGGCTGCATGCCCTGACATATGCCTATTATTATGAACACAAAGACTGTGACATACCGGTTGAACACCACTNNTAACCACTCCCGTACCCCACACGACGGTGAGGAAGTATGCGCGTTTAAGCCGGTGTAAATTTCCCGCGCCGTAATTGTAACCTACTATCGGTTGCATGCCTTGACACATACCGACCACGGCCATGCAGAGCAGTGATGTGAAGGTCGTGAAAATCCCGGCCGCGGCCACGGCATTGTCGCCGCCATAATCCACCAGTGTATTGTTTATGATCGCGTTTATTCCCGATCCCGCCACGTTGATGAGAAAAGGAGCCATGCCGATATAAAGTACGCCGCGTATGATCGGCCAGTTGAATTTGAAAGATCCTCTGGCAAAATGAAGGGTGTTGTTCTTGTTGAAGAAATGGCTCATCACCCATGTGGCTGTCACGAGCATGGATATGTCGGTAGCTATGGCGGCTCCGCGGATTCCCCAGTGGAAACCGAAAAGGAACAACGGCGCGAGTATGGAATTTAGTACTGCGCCTATCATGTTGGTGTACATGGCTTTGGCCGGATAGCCTGACGCACGCATCACGTTATTGTATGAGAATGTCAGGTTCATGAGCACCATGCCGGGAAGAACCCACAGGAGGAATTCCTTGGCATAGGGGAGAGACCGGGAAGAGGCTCCGAAGGCACGCAACAGCGGATCCAGGAAGAAAGAGAAGCCGATGATATACAATATGCCGAATATGACAGTGAGCTGCACGCAGTTTCCGAGGATTATCTCGGCTACACGGCGGTCATTCTGTCCCATCACGATTGACACTCTTGTGGCTGCACCGGCACCGACGAGCATACCGAGAGCGGTGACGAGGTTCATGACGGGAAACGTCACGGCCATTCCTGCCACGACATAGGGATCGTCTATGGCGTGGCCGATCACGATCGAGTCTATAATGTTGTATACAGCACTGACCACTGTGCCTACCACGGCCGGCAGGCTGTATTTGAGCAGCAGTTTGCCGATCGGTGCGGTTCCGAGTTCACGGAGACGCTCGTTATTGTCCTGTATTGCCTTTGCCATAATTCCGGTGATTTTCAAAACGAAGTCGGGAAGCAGATCGCTCTACTTCCCGACTCTGTAACG
>DAAV01000167.1:0-212 GCA_001701295.1 Bacteroidales bacterium H10 | reverse complement strand
CGCGTCTACCGATTCCGCCATCAGGGCCTTTGCAGATGCAAAGTTAATAAGATTTGCGCTATTTTCCAAATTTATTCGTAGCGGATGCGGGTTTTCCGAAGTATCTTCCAGTACCCGTTCTCGAAGATAGCGGTTCCGGCGCTTTCAGTCACTATGCGTGTCACTCCCGCTGTGTCTCCGAGATCTTCACCCGTACAGCCGTTGCCGAGATA
>DAAV01000004.1:2643-14807 GCA_001701295.1 Bacteroidales bacterium H10 | reverse complement strand
CAACGAAGTCGGGCTTGAACTCCTTGAGCTCCTCTTCGGTAGGACGGATGAACATGTTGGTAACGAAGTGTGCCTGCCATGCCACCTCCATGATGAAGCGGACGCACATGCGGGTGCTCTTGTTGGCACCGCAGAACACGTCTACCACATAAAGAGTCTTGTCGCTGAGCTCCTTGACGGCTTTCTCGCGGAGTTCATCCCATACTTTTGTAGTGATGGGCTTGTTGTCGTTCTTATATTCTTCGGTTGTCCACCATACGGTGTTCTCGGTCTCCTCGTCCTTTACAAGATATTTGTCTTTGGGCGAGCGGCCAGTGTAAACGCCTGTGAAAACGTCTACAGCGCCGAGGTCGGTGAGAATGCCTTTCTCGTAACCTTCGAGACTGGGGTCGAGTTCTGCTTTGTAAAGCTCATCGTAAGAAGGATTGTGAATAATGTTCTTCACATCCTTGATGCCGTACTGGGACAGATCTAAAGTTGCCATAATGTACTGTTAAATAATTGGGTTTATATTTTTTAAATTCAAGTTTTCGCTTTAAGTCCGAGGCCCTCGCGGGGCATACCTGTAGTGTATTCGGGTGTTAAATTATCCCTCGCGGGATTCACCGTGCAAATTTACTAAATTTTATTCAATTCGGGGCTCTTTATAAAGAAAAATTTCTTTAATCCGAGCCCCGTTAACGAATTTTAAGGCTACCTTTTTATTTGGGTTGCGGAGCCGTATAGGTGCGCGCACCGAGTTCGCGGTCTATCTGCAGAATGCCGGTTCCGTCTTCTCCTACGAGTGTAAGATTGTCGAGTATCTCCTGTACCGAGGCCTCTTCCTCAACCTGCTCGGCGATATACCAGTTGAGCATCTGGCGTGTGGCATAATCTTTTTCTGCCTCGGCGACGTCATAAAGGGCATATATCCGCTTTGTGACTGTCTGTTCATGTGCGAGAGTGTCGGCGAATGCCTCCTGAAGCGATGACCACTCCTGCTTGACCTGTTCTATGGGGGCGAGACGCACGATTCCGTCGCGGTCATGCACATAGTTCATGAATATTTCGGCATGGGCGATCTCTTCCTTGGCCTGGATGCGGAACCAGTTTGCAACTCCAGTGCGTCCTTTTTCTTTCCAGAAATTGGAAAGTGAAAGATAAAGATAAGCCGAGGTCAATTCGAAATTGATCTGGTCATTGATGGCTGACGCCAGTTTTTCGTAAATTTTCATAATTTTATAATTAATTATAGGGTCTGTAATTTCTATGGCAGGTCGGGCACCTGCTTTTATCCGTTCGTTTACTNNAATGTAAAAAGTTTATATGTGCTCTGAATATTTTTTCGGTTCGCGCTTTTTACTTTCTAAAATAGTAATTACTTTTGCAGTAAATTGTTTGATACTCTCAATACATTTTTTTGATAATTTGGATATATTTAAGGAACATAGAGGAAATTATATCATCACCGATCCCGAAGGTCTGCCGGGGCGATATCTCGCAGGAGTTCTTTCTAAGGAAGCGCCTCTGCCTGAACTGACGCTGTTTCATTGCGCGGGGACCGAGGAAGATCGTGACGCCGAGGCGCTGAATCTTGAGGCCACACGACAGTTGTTCGGTTCATTCGGAGCGGATGTGCCTTCACGCGTGGTCTATGTCAGTTCCAGTCAGGTCTATAGTCCGGACGCGGGAACGGGAGTGGATGAGACACGTCCTGCCTTCGCCTGGAGCGAGGCCGGACGTTCCAAAGCCCGTACCGAAGTTTTTCTTGAGAAATGGTGTGCCGCTCACGACGCGGTGCTGACCATTGTCCGCCCGGCTCCGATGTTCGGCAAGGGCGTCGACGGTGCAATGCTGCGCCTTTTCAACCGTGTGGCGCGAGGCCGGTATGTGCATATCCGGGGCAACGACGCCCGGCTGTCGGTGGTGACGGCTCTTGATGTGGCGAGAGCTATGGTGCGGCTTGCCGGCCATCCCGGCATATATAATGTCTCGGACGGACGTGAGCGCACATGGCTTCAGCTTGCTGAGGCCATGAGTGCCAATGCCGGCGCGGAGAAGCGTATGACACATCTCCCAGCCAAGTGGGCGGATGTCATCTATCGGTTTTTCCGGTGGGTTCCGGTGGTGGAGGAGACATTGTCGCCTGCCGTGCTCGAACCCTTCACCCGGACGCTTGTACTTGACAACAGCCGTGTATGCCGGGAGACAGGCATCGAATTCTATGACACACTCGAAGTGATGGCGCGACGCGCCAAAGATTATCCGTATGAAGATTCTTGAAAAGATACAGAAGGGCATGGGGCAGACGGCCGCGTCTCTCGCGTCACTGCTGAAGATCGCGCTTATGTCGCACAGGCCCACGAAACGTTCCGGAGAACGACATGACACAATCATAATAATGGGTAACGGCCCGTCGCTGCGCGACGCTATGGAGCATGATATGGATGTGCTGACATCATATCCCCGTCTTGCGGTCAATTTCTCGGCGCTTACTCCCGATTTCCGCAAATTGCGTCCCGATTACTATATATTGGCCGACATCGCCTTCTTTATGAAGGAAAAGACAGGCAATGTGCCGGCGTTATGGCAGGAACTTGCCTCCGTCGACTGGCCGATGACTCTGTTTCTGCCTGCTACGGCGCGGCGCATGGCCGAAGTGCGCGCTCTTCCGCCAGACGTGACGGTGAAATATTACAATCTGACTCCCGCCGAAGGTTTCCGCTGGCTTATGCATCCGATCTATGACTCCGGACTGGCCATGCCGCGCCCGCGCAATGTGCTTATACCTTCGATAATGTCAGCGATGCGCGAAGGCTTCCGCCGCATTGTCCTGATCGGCGCCGATCATAACTGGAGCAAGACGCTCTGGGTGACCGACCGCAATTGTGTAGTGTCCGTACAGCCGCATTTCTATAAGGATGACGACAAGGAATTGCGCCGTGCGGAAGAGATATTCCGCAATGTCAGACTTCATGAGGTCTATGAGAACTACGCCATTGCGTTCCGGAGCTATCATAATCTGAAAGCCTATACCGACAGGCGTGGCATAGAGATTCTCAATGCCACCCCCGGCAGTTTCATAGACGCATTCCCGCGCATCACGCTTTCACAACTTCGAAAGTAAGGGCATCGAACGCGGATCCGGCGCGTGCTGTGATCTCGACGCGGAGCCAGCGGTAGCGCATGGCTCTGAGCAGCCGTANNGCGCACCGCGTGCCGATGCGAGCAGCCGCCATTTCTCACGATGATGCGAGCCATAGAGCGAGATCTCTATGCCGTTCTTCATGTCGCGCGGAAATACTCCCCTTGCTGTCACGCTCCGTATCCTCTTTCTTGTTTCCGGCAATCCGAGATCGAGCGGGACGGTGATCAGTCTGAAATGTGAGGCGGTGTCTTCTCCCGATTGTCCGGAACCGGGGCCGTCATCCGGTTTTATAGAGGGATAAACATCCCAGTTGTCAAGGTTTCTGAAATTAAGCGGAAGCCGGATATCTTTCAGTCCGGATATTGCATCTTCCACAGGGAGCGAACCTATTATGCGGAATGAATTGTCAGCCTCGGCTTTTTCCCTTACCAGATCTTCTGTCAGTCTGGAATAATGCCAGCAGGGAACATTCTCTCCATAGACGGAATATGTCCTGATCGCCGAGACCGTCTCGTCGCCGTCCAGCGTGTCGCATTGACGGGTGGCATATATGTCGAGATGTGTCGCCAGCGACGAATATGGATCTGGAATCCCGAATGCCGGCAAAGACATTCTCAGACAGTATGCCGTATTGACAATCTCCGTTACCGTACTCAACCCATTGCCCGTCAGATGCGGTTCGCGCACAATCATTATCGGTGCCCGTGAATTTGGAAGGATGATGACCGGTCGCGTAGCGCATGTGTGTGTGCCGTCGGCGAGACGCAGGGCATATCCTATGCGGAACGGTCTTGTGAAAAGAGAATTTCTTGCGGCGGTAGTGAAGAAGTCCCTGATCCGCGGAATCACGGCATCAGTCATGCGTTTTATCAGCGTGTCGCCTGGGGTTTGCGCCTCTGATGTTGTATGGCCTAACCATGCGGCCACAATCGGCAGGTCCGTGTCAGGGATATTTACGCTGATCGGAGTTGCGGGATTGGCGTATCTGGAATAATTNNCTCGGGTAGCGTGGAAGGATAAAGTTCGAAGGATGCCACTGGCAATGTGAAAGAGTCGGAGGGGCCGCTGTTATCGGCTGAAGGATCTTTTATCGGGACTACGGTTGAATTTTTTGTATTGAGAGGAATGCGTATGATCATGATGCGGGTTGTTTTTGCCGCAAAGATATATGCCGAGAGATGATGCGTCGTTTTATCGGTTTACTTTATGATAATAAAATAAGAAAGGCGGCTCCGATCGGAGCCGCCTTGGAATTTACATTTTAATTGGACTGTGAATTACTTCACGAGAACTTTAGAAGCTTTGCCGTCCTTAACAACGATGTAAAGACCGTTTTCGGGGTTAGCTACGCGTACACCGTCGATAGTGTAGTAAGCAGCTACGCTATTGTTCTCAACAGTCACACCTTCAATGCCGTCGCCTACTTCCCAGGGACATGCGAGCTCTTTGTCGTTAGAGATCACAAACATGGCGGGAGCACCAGGTTCGCCGATCTGGAAATAAGCAACACCGTTCCATTCTTCAGTAAGAGTAGTGTTGGGAGATGAACCTGCGCACTGGAATTCATTTTCGATAGTTACCTCGGCATCGCTGAATAAGATTTCCTCGCTTGAACCGTAGTTGTAGCGGTCATCCCAGGGATCTGTAGCGATCTTCCAGCCTTCGCCGGGAAGAATCTGCTGGCCTTCGGCACATTCGAATTTATAGACATTGTTGCCGAGATACTTGAGTTCCCATTCAGCACCTGATTCCCAGCCATTGATATCGCCACGGAAGAAGAGGACAACGTGATCGGTAGGATCCGGTTTGGGAGTGTCGGTTGTCAGTTTGATAGTGCTGAGGTCACCGGCCACTTCAATCGTGTAGTCACCTTTCCAAGGGCACAGTGTATTCTCACCCCAAGATACGAGCGGTTTTACTACACCGGGCTCGTCACCATAACCTTCTTCTCCACAGCCGAGCGCCGCGCCGTTGAAAGTATCCCAGTCTCCCATCGCTGTAGAGACCTTGAACTGGAAGAGCCCGTTGACCTTGAGTGTGTAGACACCGTTTGCATAAGCGAACTGTGCGGGAGCTTCGGGAGCCCATGTTGTGAACTCAGGCATGTCGGCCGGAATACCGTCACCGGTGTAGTAGAGAGGTGCACCATCCTGTGCGTTTGCTGCGAGACCTAAGAATGCAGCAGCTGCAAGAGCGTAAATTTTCTTCATAATTGAATTGTTTAGATTTTTTGGTTAATATTTGAAATTATGATTATCTGTAGTAGTTACGTGGATTCGATTGTGTAAGAATGAGCTTTAGGAGTTCTCACGGCACGAATTCGCTGCAAAGTTAATTACAAATGTTGGAAATTGCAATAATTTTTGCCTAAATTTTATTATATTTTTCAAAATTTATCCTATTTAAACGTTTCTGCCCCTGATTGCGTAACTTTCACGGATAATTATGTTTATGTGAGCGGTTAAAAAGAAAGCCCGGCTGGATTAGGCCGGGCTTTCTGATATAATGAAGTCTGATTATTCAAGTACAACTGTGTAGGGTTTGGTGCTGAAATCTACGGTTACGTCATAGGTGCCAGGTGTAGCTTTCAGGTTGTCGCCGCCGTCCTGTTTGTTGATGACGAACACCTGTTTGCCGGTAGCATCAGGAACAGAAGTGCCGCTGAAGCCGATTGCCCATGCGCCGTTGGCGTTGATCTTGAATTCGTCGCCTATTGCAACATTCTTGGCTGTCCATACCTTGAAGTCGGCAGAAGNNCGTAGCTGTCGCGAGATCCCATCCGTTGCCAGAGCCGATTACGCTGAGTGTATTGAGACATGTGATGCTGTAGGTGAGCTGTACAAGATTTACATCTAACCAATAAAGATGTTTGCCTTTGACAGGAGTGTCAAGACGAGCGCCATCGGCAGAAGCCGTGAGACCTCCAGTACGGGTGAGGCCGTCTTCAGAATCCTCGAAGCCGACATTCTGATCCTGCTTGAATACTACCGCACCTCTATAGTCGGGCTGGCCCGCGCAATACCAGATTGTATTGAGCATGGCTACACCGGTATAGTTGATGTAATTGTCGGTATAGAGAAGCATCACATCATCGGGTTTGCTTGTATTGCCGCTGGTGAAAGGATAGAGCACCTCAAACGCGTAGTTGATCGAGTAGGAGTCAAGTTCCACATTGATGGTGATGAGGAAATCGCCCTGGGCCTTGATAGAACCTGCATCATAGCCTGCACCGAGTTTTCCGGCAAGAGTTGATTCTACTGAAGGATTGCATCCCATAACGCCATCGGTAGAACCTGCCGTAACGGCAGATTGTGGAGCGACTTTCCAGAGATATCCGGTCTCGGATTCCGCAGCGGCTGCATCTACTGTGACTTTAAGTGCGAACTCCGGATTGTCATATACGCTGACGTTGCCGAGAGTATTGTTCATCTTGACAGCCTTTGACATCACAGGATTGCCGTTTGCATCGCAGGGCACAAGGTAATAAGCCTCTTCCATCACCTTGACAGGATCGAGAGTAGTGACGTTGAATTTAGAGTCTGCTGCAAAGAATGCGTCGAGACCGCCGAGACGTACGCGGGTTGTCTCTCTTTCAGCATATGCCTTGAAGCGGGTATATACCTCATATGTTCCCGGTTTCTTGGAGATAGATTTCTGGATGGCTCCGTTGAAAATGTCGGGATTCACCATAACGGCGTTGTCAACGATTGAGGTCGAGATCGTTGTGGCGTTGTTGAAAGAAGCGTCTCCTGCCACATCCATGTCGACCGACAGACTATAGTCTGCGGGGAAGTTTACGAGTTCGGTGATGTTTGCCACTGTTACGTCCGTATTGGCCTTGTTTGCCTCTACGAGATTGACGGTAGCGTCTCCCTGAGTGAGCACGATGCCGGAGTTCTCGAATACGGCTTCAGGCTCGGGATTTGTCTGGCCGGGAGGATTGGGCAGGTCGAAATCATCGCACGATGCCATCACCATGGTCAGAGCTATTGCTGATATGAATTTTATTTTTTTCATAAGTCTGATTTTCTGTTTTAGATTTTTGGCTTTATGCCCGGGAAGCCGGAATAAGACTTCCCGGGATTAAAAGGCATCAATTGAATTGAGGATCGCGGCCTACGAATGTCACATCGTGGAAGCCCTCCTTTACATGGATCTTGAGCTGAACCTGGTCAACGACTACGGTCATCGGTGTGAGTTCAGATACCCATACGCCCCAGTTTCCGAGACCCTGGGCAACTACGTCGCCGCTGTAGCCTGCATCGAACTTGTCGGCTATCGGGAGGACATAGAAGTCAGCTTCCGCAGAACCGAGAGATGCGGTAGCGGTCCAGCCGAGGAGCTCGGTGAAGAAACGGAACTGAGAAGTAGCGTCTACGTTCGAGAGATCCGGATCATCCGATTTCGGATTGAGGTTGAACTTGCCGACATATATCTTCTGTCCGATCATCTCCTGAGGCTCTTCGAGACGGAAGTTGTTGTAGTAGTGGTCATAGTTGGCCATCGACGGACCTTTGAAGCCATCGACAACGCCGGTTTCGGGATTCTGTACGTCACCGACTATGTAGATCCAGGCAGCCTTCTTCTCGGCATACTGTACCTTTACGGCATTGTAGCTTACGACATTGTCGGATGCGATAGCAGAGTTGTCGATACCGTTGATGCTGCACAACGCACGGAAGTAGCACTTTACGGGGCCGGCTGCGAACTGTGAGGTAGCATAAGCGTCCGGATCGTTGACGATACCGCCGAGGTTGAGGAGCGCCACACCGAGTTCGAAAGTCTTGATAGACATCGCGGCCGAAGTGGGATTGACATTCTCGAGTGCGATTGACTTACCTTCGACAGGTTTTACTGTCACGGCACCTGTGGTCTCGTCCACTACTTTCTCTACCGGACATTCCGGGTCGAGCGATACTATAGCCGAATAGTTGCAGATGGCCGAATAACCGTAGTCCGGCTGTGAGCAGAACAGGTTGAAGGTGGCGGCGTCCGTCAGGTCTGTCGCAGTGGCGAACTCGATGTTCTGGAGCGCCGGAGTCGCTATGGTGAAAGATGTGGGCGTGTGGAACTTGGGTTCATCCTCCTGTTTGCAGGACGAAAAGCCGAGAGCCACGGCGCACATAGCCAATATAATCGATATTTTTTTCATTTTGTCTTAAAAATTTATTGATTAGATATCCTGACGTCAGATCAATAGCCTTTCTGCTGCTGCAGACTTGAAGAGGTCATGACACGTGTCGGGATAGGATAGCTCTTGGTGTATTCGGGGAGGTTTGTGCCCGATGCAAGTCCGCCTTTCCATTCCCAGGTATAGCCTGTGCACCATTTGTTCCAGCGGATAAGGTCCGTACGACGGGTATTTTCCTGATAAAGCTCGCGGCAACGCTCATCCTGAAGATCAGTCATGCTCAGAGATGTCCATGCCACATATTTGTCGCCATATGCGCGCTGACGCACATTGTTGACGTACTGGAGAGCCTCGCCCTGCGAGCCGCCACCACCCTGGAGGATAGCTTCGGCCGCCATCAGATATACCTCGGCGAGACGAAGAGCGGCGAAGTCGCCGCCGTAGCATGCGGTCATGGGCACGAGCGCGCTGGCTTTGTAGTCTATATTGCCGTCGTTGTCATAAGCCCAGTTCGTGTATTTGTATGCGAGATAGCCGTTCTTGCCCCAGTCATCGCCGACGAGAGAAGTATTCTCGGCAGTGAAACCGTGAGAAGAAGTCTGCCAGTAAGTCACACGCTGGTCGTCGCTCTGGCTCATCTCGACGTCGTTCCAGTCGAACTTGCGTACGAAAGACTTGCGGGCGACCATACACTTCCAGCCCTCGGTGGCGTTGAACCACTGACCGGCCACGTGTGCGGTCTCTTTCGGGTCAAAACAGTATGCGATGTCGGCTATATACTCGTTTACTACTTTTTTCCAGTCGTCGGCCTCGTTATAAGCCTTTTTCATTTCGTCATATTCAGCCTGAGTAGAGCAATATGCGTAGATACGGCGTACACCGTCGCCGTCGGTGAAGAGCAGCGCCTCGCCTTTGGCATCCTTATATGCAGCGTCCATCGTGGGGTATGGCACAGTAGTCTCGGCGCCGTTCGAGCCGTTCCATGCGGCGATCATGAAAGTTGATCCTGACCATGCGGTAAGGTTCTCCACGATCTCGCCGGTGGCATTGTCAAAATATTTGGAAGCGGGGATGGTCCAGAGGATCTCGTTGACGTCGCCGCCATAGCCGAGAACGTATTTCTGGTTGTTGCAGCCGAACAGAGAAGCGTAAGTCGGAGCAAGACCTGTTCCATATTTACCACCGTTTCCGCGACGGTCGATGACAGCCTTGGAGTGCTCGTAGCACTTGGCGTAGTCGGCAGTGCCGGAGAATACCTCGCCGTTGAGATAGATCTTGGCGAGAATAGCCTCTGCCGCGTCAAGACCAACGAAACCATAGAAGGGAATTCTCCATTTGTCGCTCGGAAGAGCTTTGTAAGTTGCCACTACATCCTCGAGATCCGCAGTGACAAGACGGTAGACTTCGGCACGTCCCGGCTGTGTGGGCTGAGCGCCTACAGGTGTCGTTTCGTCTGCATAAGGAGGATTCTCATAGAACGACATCATGTAGAAATAGCATGCGGCGCGGAGGGTGCGGGCCTGAAGCAGATACATCTGTGCGCGCTCAGTGTTGCTGTCGGTGAATGTGCCGTTCTGTACGTTACGGATGAAGTCGTTGCAGAGGGTGATGTTGATGATCAGACGTGAGTAGAATCCGAACACGCAGGGGAGATCGGGAGTCACGAATCCATAATTGAGCTGTCCGAATTTCTCGGGGTCCCAGAGCCAGCAGGCCTCGTCTGTCGGCATTTCCTCGGCAGTGAATATCGCACGCTGGAAAGCGGCCATACCTCCGTCGAAGTCCATGACGGGAGAGCTGCCGTTGGCACCGAAGGTTGCGAATTGAAGATAAATGTCGGAGAACACGGCGTCCATGTCCTTGCTGACATCGGTTTTCTGGGAGGGGTCGATCGGCGAGAGGTCCAGGTCGTTTACGCACGAAGAGAACCCGATTGCAGAGGCTGCGACTCCCAATGAAATGAATATTTTATTGAATGTTTTCATATTGGAATTTCTATTCTTTGATTAGATGAAAAGATTAGAAGGTAGCCACCAGACCGAGTGTGGTCGTGATCGGACGGGGATAGGGGCTGCTCTGCAGACCGCTGAACTCCTCAGGATCGAGACCTGTGAACTTGGTGATTACGAATGGGTTCTGAACCGCGCCGAAGAGACGGAGAGTAAAGTCGCTTCCGGCGATGTTGCGGAATGTATAGCCGAGTGTGATGTTGTCGCAGCGGAGGAACGACGCATTCTCCACAAAGTAGCTCGAGAGGGGGAGGAGCGTACCGCTTGCCGCGTTCTCGAAGAGAGGACGATCGGCGAGAAGGTTGCCGAGCTGATACTGTGCGGCTGCCACATTGTAAATACGGCTGTTGTCATATCCGAGCTTGTTGTAGACGTAGTTGCCGAGCGAAGCGCGGAGCGAGATGCCGAGATCCCAGTTCTTCCACTGGAAGTTGTTGTTCCAGGTCATGGTGACTTTGGGATCGCGTGAGTGATACATGATCTTGTCGCTTTCGTTGATCACGCCGTCACCGTTCTGGTCTACGTACTGGTTCTCGATGGGATCGCCGTTGTCATCGTAAACCTGTTCGTAAACCATGAAAGTGTATGCAGGCTGGCCTACGATGTGGTAAGCGATGTCGTAAGAACCTGTACCGCCAGTAGAGATGGCCACTGTCGTGGTGCCGCCCTGGAGCTCGGTGATCTTGTTCTTGTTCCATGCCACGTTGAACGAAGTGTTCCATGTGAAGTCATCGGTGATGACAGGTTTCGCGCCGATAGTGGCCTCGATACCGATGTTGCGCATCGAACCGATGTTGTTCCACATCATGTTGGCGGTGTTCATGGCGCCGGTGGGCACGAAAGAGAGAAGGTCGGTTGTCTTGCGGAGATACCAGTCAAGAGCGAGGGTGATGCGGTTGTTGAGCACGCCCATGTCGATACCGACGTTCCATGTAGTAGTGGTTTCCCATTTCAGATCGGGATTGTAGGCGGAAGGATAGAGCGGGTTGATCCATACGCCCGAGCCGTCGGGGTTGAGATACTTGAATCCGTTCTGATAAGAGAGTGTGTACTTCGAGATGTAGGGGAAGTAATCGTCCATCTCCTGCTGACCTGTCTGACCCCATCCGAGACGGAGCTTGAGATCGTTGAGCCAGCCCTGGGCGGGTTCGAGGAACTTCATGTTGTTGATCTTCCAGCCGAGAGCCACAGCGGGGAAGATACCCCAGCGGTTGTCTTTCGAGAAGCGTGAAGAACCGTCACCACGGAGAGTGAAAGTCAGCAGATAAGTGTCGTCGAAGATGTAGTTGATACGTCCGAAGAATGATACAAGCTGGTTGATCTGTGCCCATGTTGACTCGGGAGCGTTGGCATAAGTTTTGCCGATGTGGCTTTCAGTCGAAGGATCGAGCGAGAGTGTGTAGCCGCCGTTGTTATAGATCGAAGTCCAGGTGTTGTCGAAGCCGAGAGTGCTGATTGTGGTCTGGCTGCGGCCATGGTAGTCGAAACGCTGCCAGTCGTAACCGACGGTCACGTCAAGATCGGACTTGGCTGCCTCGAAATACTTCTTGTAGTTGATATAGAAGTCGAGCAGCGTGTTGCGCTGGAGCTCGTACCAGTTGTAGTTTGTACCTGCACCGTCGTTGTAGTTGCCGCGCCATGCCTGGATCGAGTTCTGTGCGATGTCGGTGTGTGACCAGTTCTTCGAAACCTGATAACCGAGGTTGAGGTTGAAGTGAAGTTCAGGCACCCAGTAGAGGGCGTAGTCTATCTGAAGGTTGCCGACACTTGAAAGAGTCTTGCCGATTGCCGTGGCGTCCATAAGTTCCTGAACGGGGTTCTGGCTTGCGTTGGTCTCGGGAGCGCCGGTGGCGGTGGTTATGTTGTAATAGCCGTTGAACATGGTCATACCGGTGTC
>DAAV01000004.1:0-2597 GCA_001701295.1 Bacteroidales bacterium H10 | reverse complement strand
TGCGGATATAAGAACCGCTTGCATTGGCTGTGATCGAAAGAGCGTCGTTGAAGAATTTCGGAGTCAGAGAAAATCCTACTGTCGTACGCTGCATTCCGGAAGTCTTGAGGATACCCTGGTTGTCGGTATAGGAGGCATTTACACGATATGGAAGAACGCCTGCCGAACCGCCGACACTCAGAGAGTAGTCGTGAGAGAATGAAGTGCGGAGAACTTCTTTCTGCCAATCGGTGTTATAAGATTGCATTTCGCCTGCCTCATTCTTGAACTTGAGGTTCTCGATCTGCTGGTTTGCACCGTCTGTGCCGTACTTGCTGTAGATGTCGGCTATCTGCGAGCCGTTCATCATGTCAAGTGTGTTGCGCGGAGTGTTCACGTGGAAGTTGGCTGCGAAGTTGACCTGGGGACGGCCTTTCTTACCTTTCTTCGTGGTGATGATGATGACACCGTTTGATGCACGCGAACCGTAGATGGCGGTTGCGGAAGCATCCTTGAGGATAGTCATTGACTCGATGTTCTGGGGATTGATCATCGTAAGGGCGTTTGTGCCGCCGGCGTTGCTCTGGTTTGTCTGAGGCACACCGTCGATGACGATCAGAGGATTGTTCGAAGCTGAAAGCGAGGAACCACCGCGGATACGGATGTTGGCGTTACCTGTAGGGTCACCACCTGAGGTAGTCACGACCACACCGGGGCTTGCGCCGACGAGAAGGTCCTGGGCGGAAGTAGAGATACCGGCGTCGATGTCGTCGGGAGTCACGATAGCCACGGAACCTGTAGCGTCAGACTTCTTTACAGAACCGTAACCGATAACGACTGTCTCGGCCAGCAGAGTGGCGTTCTGTTTCATTACGATGTTGAGGTGGGTCTGTCCGTTGACAGGCACATCCATCGGATCGTAACCTACGTAGCTCACCACGAGAGTTGCATTGGCGGGCACGTTGATCGTGAAATTACCGTCAATGTCGGCAGATGTGCCGTTGGAGGTGCCCTTTTCCATGATGGTGGCACCAATCAGATCTTCTCCCAGCTCGTCGGCCACGTGTCCGGTGACAGTGATCTTCTGAGCCAGCGAGGGAAACGCAAGTGTCAACAGCATGGCCATTGTCACCCATAGTTTCCTGTTCAGATGAAAACATAAGTTCTTCATGCAAGAATGTGATTTAGTTTTACATTGGGTTTATTTAGTATTATTTTATTTCTCGCTTCACGCATCGCCATTACACGTCAAAACTGACCGCGACCAAGGCCGCGGCCGACAGCGGGGCTGGACGCCCTCTGTGGTATGATTGTTTTCATAGCTCGGATTAACCTGTTGATGTAGATGCTATTGGCATTAGCGGTATGCTTTGTCGAGGTTGCCCTACGGAACGGATAAGGAGATTTAACAGTCATGCTTCCGGGATATGAATCATGTCCCCTGGCTTTTGAAGATCCGCGAGTTTTCATGGCATTCCGCCGTTGACTATTTGCAAATCAGTTGCAAAAATAGGCAATTATACGGACATTAAAGGAAAAGGATTAATCTTTAACAATGTTAATTAACAATTGTTAAAACGATTTTCTGACCCTTTTCCCTACGGAAATGATATTTACCGCAATGATCGCGCATGTCATGACGGCTCCCGCCACCGGAGTGATCCAGACGGGGGAGGGTGTCGCGCCCAGACCTCTGAGTGGCTCTATATAATAGGCTCTCAAAGCGTAAACTCCCGCTATGGAAAGCATGTAAGCAGTGAAAGATGCGAAAATGACCAGATTGACGTAGGGGCGTCCCACCACCTTGAGATCATATCCGAGCATGAGGAGCGAATGAAGTTTGTCGCGGTTTTTCTCCATTATCAGTGATACGGAGAGCATAAGTATGAATAATGAAAGGATGGTTATTAAAGTACCGATGGCAAAAACAATTCCGGCCACGACCCGCAGCAGGAAAGAGGCCGAGCTCGCCGACTTGTCTCCCGCGACTTCAAGGTCATGTGATTCAAGATATTTTGTGATAGCCACATCACCCGGACTGCTTACATCTATTATGAGTCTCGAAGGCTGCCGTGCCGCCCCTGTGCCGAGCGAGCCGTTGGTCTCGTCCATAAACGACTGAGGGACAAGAATAGTGTTCAATCTGTTGGAATAGCTTGCCACACGTCCGTTGAGCGTGCGTTTTCGCAGGCCGTCGTCGCTTGTCAGGGTCAGTGACAGCGGGATGCTGCTCATCAGACCCTCCGACAGCTGGGGGAGTCCGGCCGAGGTGGCGAATCCGAAATTGTAAAGAGTCAGATAATCTTTCGAGAGTATGATGGGCACTTCGTCGGAGCCGGGTCTGTAGTCCCATTGCGAACGGGGAACGTCGATGAAATCATCCGGTATCGATTCGAAAAACANNGACATGCCGCGGTCTCCACTGCGCATACCGGCAAGTACGCGGTAATCGTTCGCGCTGAATCTGCCGATACGTCTCACCCATGGCTGTGCGCCCAGTTCAGATATCTCGGCTTCTGAAAATTCGGATGATGCGCCGAGTGTGTTGGAAGAGGTGATTTTTTTGTTGATGACCAGATAGTCGCTCCTGATGAAAGAGTCGTCGGATGACCAGATGG
>DAAV01000039.1 GCA_001701295.1 Bacteroidales bacterium H10 | reverse complement strand
AGCGACGAACGCAAGCGGATACCCGGTGGCTTTCGACGCGAGCGCCGATGAACGTGAAAGACGCGCATTGACTTCTATCACGCGGTAATCTTCCGAATCCGGACAGAGAGCGAACTGGACGTTGCACTCTCCCACTATACCTATATGACGTGCGATACGTATGGAAAGCTCACGCAACTTATGATATTCGGAGTTAGAGAGAGTCTGCGAGGGAGCTACGACTATACTTTCACCGGTATGGATACCGAGCGGGTCGAAATTCTCCATATTGCAGACGGTGATGCAGTTGTCGAACGAGTCCCGCACTACTTCATACTCTACTTCTTTCCAACCCTTGAGACTTTTCTCCACCAATACCTGCGGAGAGAAAGAAAATGCCTTTTCGGCAAGTTTCGAAAGCTGCTCCGCATTATCACAGAAACCTGAGCCAAGACCTCCCAAAGCATAAGCAGCCCGCAATATGACAGGATAGCCGAGTTTCTCGGCAGCTTCGAGAGCGTCCTTTTTGTTGTCACATGCGATAGAGTCGATTGTCTTTACATCGATTTCATCAAGTTTCTCGACAAATATCTCCCTGTCTTCCGTATCTATGATTGACTGTACGGGCGTACCGAGCACCTTTACATTATATTTGTCAAGTATACCTTTGTGGAAGAGTTCGACACCACAGTTGAGCGCCGTCTGGCCTCCAAAAGCAAGCATTATGCCCTGAGGACGCTCACGGGCGATAACCTTCTCGACAAAAAAAGGAGTGACAGGCAGAAAATATATATGGTCCGCAACACCTTCCGATGTCTGTACTGTCGCTATGTTTGGATTGATCAGGACAGTTTCGATCCCTTCTTCGCGGAGAGCCTTGAGGGCCTGACTGCCGGAATAGTCGAACTCTCCGGCCTCACCGATTTTTAACGCACCCGAGCCGAGCACGAGCACTTTCTTTATATTGCTGTCTTTTAACATGTCTTATGTGGAGTCTTAGAGGAGATTGATAAAATCGTCAAAAAGGAACTCGGTATCGACCGGACCGCCGGATGCCTCCGGATGGAATTGTGAGGAAAACCAGGGCTTTGATTCGTGGCGTATGCCTTCGTTAGAGCCGTCGTTCATGTTTGTGAAATATGGCTTCCATCCTTCTCCGAGAGAAGAGGCGTCTACAGCGAAACCATGATTCTGGCTTGTAATGAAGCATCTGTCGGTTCCCTCCATGCGCACGGGCTGGTTGTGTGAACGATGGCCGTATTTCAATTTATATACAGTCGCTCCGGCGGCCTTGGCAAGAAGCTGATTGCCCATACATATGCCCATAAGCGGTCTGTTTTCCTCCGGGTTGGAGATAAACCGGGAGATATTGTCGACAGCCGCCTGGCACTCGTCGGGATTGCCGGGACCGTTGGAAAGGAACAATCCGTCGAATTCGAGCGTGTTAAAATCATAGTCCCAGGGAACACGTATCACTTCCACACCGCGGTTGAGCAGACAACGGATTATATTGTTCTTAGCTCCGCAGTCTACGAGCACCACACGCTTGCGGCCTTCCCCGGACCCGTAAGTACGGATCTCCGGTACTGAGACGAGATCTACGTAATTTATCGAATTATAATCTTTTTCCTCAGGCTGCTCAGCCACACCCTCGACTATGATCCGGCCCATCATCACGCCATGTTCGCGCAATATCTGGGTAAGATAGCGCGTGTCGATTCCCGTGATGGCCGGCACTTTCTCGCGACGCAGCCAGTCGGAAAGACTTTCCCGGGCATTCCAGTGGCTGAACTGTTCGGAATAGTCACCGACGATCATGCCCGAGGCATAGATGCGGTCACTTTCCATGAATGGCGCTATGCCATCTGAGCCTTCTTCAGTAGAAGGCACTCCGTAATTGCCGACAAGCGGATAAGTCAGTGTCATCAGCTGACCCGCATATGAAGGGTCGGTAAGGCTCTCCGGATAGCCTGTCATGGCAGTGTTGAACACGACTTCTCCGGCGACATTGCCGTCATATCCGAAAGACTCCCCTTCGAATCGCGTTCCGTCGTCAAGTATCAGTGTGGCTTTCTTCATTTCTTGAAATATATTTCTTCGATGTAATTTATATATGCTTCATTAATTCTTTTCACTCCTCCGGGAGTCGGATAATCACCCGAGAAATACCAGTCGCCCGGATGATTGGGACATGAACGGTGCAATCCGTCAAGTGTCTGATAGACTATCCTCACATCCGCCTTGACATCGTCAGGTTTGAGCATCTCCACGATCTTTGCGGAGATCTCTTCATCCGAGAACAGATCATAAAGTTCTTTGACATGGTTCACCATCTCCTCTTTCGGCAGCCCGGCCTGTGCCCTGCATTTCTCATATATGTCCGTTATCACATGGCGCAATCCGCGATCTTCCGCAAGGGCGACAGCCGCACGGAAAGCTATAAACTCATCCATACGCGACATGTCGATGCCGTAATAGTCAGGATAACGCACCTGCGGACTCGAACTTACAATGACTATCCGCTTGGGATGCAGTCTGTCGAGTATTCTTATGATACTCTCACGGAGTGTAGTTCCCCTGACTATACTGTCATCTATGACCACAAGGTTGTCGATGCCGGCACGCAGACTGCCGTAAGTTATGTCATACACGTGGGCCGCGAGATCATTGCGGCTGTTTCCCTCTGATATAAAGGTGCGCAGCTTGATGTCTTTTATGGCGACCTTCTCCGTGCGGATGCGTCGGGAAAGAATCTCGTTGATACGGTCCTGCGGAAGATATCCTCCCCAGCGCGCTATTTCCGAAGCCTTGCATGCATTGAGATACTCGTTGAAACCCTGCACCATGCCGTAGAAGGCTACCTCTGCAGTATTCGGGATGTAGGAGAAAACAGTATTGTCGATATCTCCGTCCAGAGCCTTGAGTATCGGATCCACAAGCGTGCGGCCGAGCTCCTTGCGCTCACGATATATGTCTCGGTCCGATCCGCGGCTGAAATATACGCGCTCGAACGAACATGGAGCATATTTCTTAGGCGCTATTACCTGGCGGATCGTAAGTTTTCCCTCCTTGCTGACAAAAAGGCCCTGACCCGGCGCAAGTTCATGAATATCGTCGGCCTCGACATTGAACGTGGTCTGGATTACGGGACGTTCGGACGCCATAGTGAAGACTTCTCCGTCCATATACCAGAAGGCCGGTCTGATTCCCCACGGATCACGCATGCAGAACATCTCGCCTGATCCCGTCACACCGCAGAGCACATATCCTCCGTCCCATATCGGTGCTGAATCCTCAAGCACATGACTCAGGTCTATATTGTTTTCGATATAGTCTGTGATATCTCCATCCTTGAGACCATTCTTTTCTGCCTCATGGAAAAGACGCTCCGACTCGCGGTCAAGACGATGACCAAGCTGTTCGAGAAGCAGATAGGTATCAGAGATCATACGGGGATGCTGCCCCTTGACCGCTATGCTGTCGAAAATCTCCCCAACATTGGTCATATTGAAATTGGCGCATATACAGAGGTTTTTAGCACGCCAGTTGTTACGTCTCAAAAAAGGATGGACATAAGAAAGGCCGCTTTTTCCCGTCGTCGAATAGCGCAGATGCCCCATATAGAGTTCTCCGGCAAAAGGGAAAAGGCGGCTTGCAAGGTCCGCATCATTGAGTTCCGCAGGCGTAAAATCCTTGAAATTCTGATGGACCGAGGCAAAAATCTCTTTTATTGCGTTAACGCCTAAAGCACGTTCGCGAAACATGAATTCCTGACCGGGAGCGGCCCTCATCNNCGGTTATGCTGTTTCTCCATCATGAGATACAGTTTGTTAAGGCCATACATCCAAGAGCCATACTTCTGCTGGTAATAGTCCAGCGGCTTCAGCAGACGCACCATGGCGACGCCGCATTCATGCTTTAATGGTTCCATGTTTTTGTTTTGCTTTGCAAAATTAGCAAATTTTTAGCAAATAGGGAAATAATATGATGAAGCTATTTAAAATAACTCCCTTAAATCTCCGATTTAACAAGATTTAAGGGCGTTATCTCAAAATTCATCAATATGATTCTTCTTTGGTGGGAAAATCTCCCGATTTCACATCATCTATATAATGACCGACCGCATCGTGCATTATCGACGCGAGATCCGCATAGCGTCTTAGAAACCGTGGAGAAAATCCTTGATTTATGCCAAGCATATCGTGCATCACCAGGACCTGGCCGTCAGTTCCGGGTCCGGCACCGATACCGATAGTAGGAATCGTAAGCTGGCGTGACACCTCTTCCGCGAGTTCGGCCGGAATTTTCTCGAGGACTATTCCGAAACAACCGATTTCCTCCAGCATCCTGGCGTCGGCGATAAGTTTGTCAGCTTCCTCTTTCTGACGGGCGCGGACATTATATGTACCGAACTTATTTATGCTCTGGGGTGTGAGACCGAGATGCCCCATGACAGGGATACCGGCACACAATATTCTTTCGATGGATTCACGAATTTCAGAACCGCCTTCCATCTTGACAGCCTCCGCATGACTTTCCTTCATTATACGGATTGCCGAAGCGAGAGCTTCCTTTGAATTTCCCTGATATGATCCGAAAGGAAGATCCACCACAACCAAGGCGCGTTGAGTTCCTTTCATCACCGACTTTGCATGATATATCATCTGGTCGAGTGTAATCGGGAGAGTAGTGACATTTCCTGCCATCACATTCGATGCAGAGTCACCGACGAGTATTACATCTATACCGGCGCCATCGATTATCTTGGCGGAGGAATAATCATAAGCTGTGAGCATGGATATTTTCTCACCACGCTGTTTCATCTCCACAAGGCGACGGGTAGTCACCTTGCGCGTATTGTCAATTGTATTGGTAGACATTGTTATGGTAATTGATCAGGCCACAAAATTACACAATTTTCCCGATATGACAAAACACGACTTCCGGACTTAACAGCCGGCCCTCACTTCGTTCGGGCCACGATGGGTCAGTTATTCTTGGCTCGGGGAGTGAACGGATAAATGCGCATTCCCGGCGGACGCGAGGCAAGCAAGGATGCTATGGTATTCAGATACTGCGCATACGTGTATCTCATAGCGGTTTTCTCGGAATTATATTCAAGTGGCCCGATCAACAGTAAATGCCGGGTGCCCATAAGCTCAAATTCGGATTTATGAGGCGAGAATCTCTCTGAAAAGCCATTCTCACATATCCTTATTATATTGCCGCTCTGATTCATGGCGATTTTGCGCATATCGTTCTCAACCGGATGGATAAAGGGTGAAATAAGCGCTCCCCCATTTTCGACACAATATTGCCATGCCTCCCGTTTAGCCAGGATCTCCTGTTTTGTAAACCTTCTTGAAAATCTTACTACCTGCAGATCCGGATTCTTAAGAAGATAGATATTGCCGACCGCAAGCAATTTCAATTCACCGATCCGGATTATCCATCTCATTCTGTATAAATCCGGAAAAAGACGTTTCATCAAGAGCCGTCGCGGGTTGTCAGTGACATAACATAATTGCGCATCGTATTGAGCATCCGTGTACGCTATACTGTCGGTAAATCCTTTATTGAAAAATGGAGTCCCCGACTTATCTTCAGGCAATGTTCTTCCATATAATTTTGTCGTTTTTCCCATCAGGCCTGCAATCGCACGGCTGAGGCCATTGAGCAGACCGTGCGTTACCTGAATACAAAAATGTATATGATCAGGCATGACAACCATCGCGTCGATTCTGATCTGAGGATATTGTTCACACCACTGCCGACAAGCATCTATAAAACAGTTCCCCACATTGTTGGGTATGGCCTTTGGGAAATCAGGATCAAGAGGATCCGAGACTTTCAGATCACCCGAGACCGTAGCCAATACAGGTATGCCGGAAGCCTTCCGAAGAGTGATCATATATCTTGCCGGTCTGGTATAATCATGATGAAGAGCCCTTCTGGTGTAAGCGGGCTTGTCCGGTTTCCGATAATATGGATTCTCTCTTTTATTCTTCTGCGACATGAGGGAATGAATTAGCTGAGCCGGCCAAAAATAATGATAAAAATTTTCAACTCAAAATTTTTATTGATAA
>DAAV01000079.1:9142-9325 GCA_001701295.1 Bacteroidales bacterium H10 | reverse complement strand
GGGCAGGCGGTCTGGCCCTGGATGTCCAGCGGCTGCGGATGGACTTCACCCTCCCGGCTCAAAGCGGCGAAGGCCGCCCTCTCAGCGGCCGGGAACTCCAGGACCTGCTGGACCGGGAGTCCCCCTCCGTTTTCTTCTCCCAGGACCTGTGCGCCCGGTATTTCACCTATGCCCGGGACGGCG
>DAAV01000079.1:0-9120 GCA_001701295.1 Bacteroidales bacterium H10 | reverse complement strand
ACGGACCGGCGGGAACATGGGCTTCGCCGCCGCCTTCCTGATGTATCCGGAGGTGCAGGATCTGCTGCCCAAGCTGTTTCCCGGGCGGAGGACATAAAAAGTGCTGTACCTTTCGGCACAGCACTTTTCC
This sequence comes from Bacteroidales bacterium H10, assembly GCA_001701295.1. Classification (GTDB taxonomy): domain Bacteria; phylum Bacteroidota; class Bacteroidia; order Bacteroidales; family Muribaculaceae; genus Lepagella. The sequence continues at coordinate 8,990 of DAAV01000079.1, read as the reverse complement.
TTGACAGATCAATAATAGCGCTTCTTGTTCTTGCGAGCGGCCTCAGACTTCTTGCGGCGCTTGACGCTGGGGCTCTCATAATGCTCTCTCTTCCGCACTTCCGCGATGACGCCGGCCTTGGCGCAGCTGCGCTTGAAACGCTTCAGCGCGCTGTCGATGGACTCGCCGTCCTTCACATGGATCTCAGACATCTATATTTCCCTCCCTCCGAGGTATCCGGCTTAATCCAGGATACTTTAAGGGCCATAATCTATGGCTTTAACATACCTGAAAATTCACACGCCTCAAAGCCTTTAACCTACTGAAAACACGCTAATTCCATTTTAACTTTTAATTCTGTAATCCATTTGTAAAGGGTCGTGGTTTAATCCATCGAGAAACAAAAACACTATGTAGAACCACTTAAACCCCAGCTACGATATGGACATATTCGCCCTTACCGAAACTGAATTCTTTAAGAAGCTCCGAAAAGGGCTTCACGATGAAAACCTGCATGTGGATCTCCGCGACTTCATCATCCGGGTTCACGAAGTTACCCACCCTGCATCGCCACACCGTTTCTATGCTCTTGAAGCGCTCATCATCGCCGACATCGAGTTGAGCCAGTTCAAAAGCAGCGAGGCACTTGCTCTGGCCAACGAGTCGCTGGCTATAGCCATCAACCGCGCCCATGACTACGTTCTGATGAAGCTCCATGAGCATCGCAATCTTCTCGGCTTTATGCCGAAAGAAAACGGGACAGAGATAGACGGCACCCTCCACTGGTCGATGGACAAAACCAAATTCTCGATGCTCTGCATAGCGTTGAAGGTGGGCAAATGCTTCGGCAACTGTTCCCTCGACAAAATAGTCAAGCGACTCGGCAAGGCATTCAATGTCAAAGTATCTACCCAGTATGTGCGTAACCGCATACAGAGTTTCACCCAACGCAATCAGGATTACAGCCCGACCGACTTCATCGAATACCTGCTTTACGGTCTCAAAAGTTTCATGCTCGGAGAAAGAGATGATGAAAAGACCGCCTGATGTCCGACCACTATATCCAAACAAATATTGAAATTCATTCCCCGATGCGATTAGTGTGTTTATGTATGCACACATACGCAAAGATGCCCTGTTCCTCGTGATGAAGAATAGGGCATCGGGTTTTATACGGATGTCAGAATTGTTTAGGAAGCAACTTGCGCAACACCGGGTCTTTGGCTATGCGCTCCAACTCCCTGTCAACTATGTCCCGTACATCCTTTTTCACAAGCTCATAGTTTTTTCGGATTACCTCTTTCATGCCTGACCGGTCGGGAGTGTCATCCTTAAAGTCAGTCAGTATCGGGATGGGTACATATCGGGCTTCCTCCGCCCTGACCTTATCAGAGTCCACAACAATCTCAGCATGGAAAATCTTTTGGGTTATGCGTTGGTCGATATTATCGCTGACAGCGCCCACAAACATTCCCTGCGTCAGTGTCGAGATTTTGCTCTGCGGAATCAGGCTGTCCATCTGCGTGTTTATGGAGTGGCTCACATCGTTGCGGTTGATGCTCATGGACTGGCGCTGCTGCAACACCTTTCCGAATCTTTCGGAAAGAGTCTTGGCGGTTTCGCCAACGACCTGACCGGAGAAGATATTACCGACAGTGTTCATCACTACTGCCGCTTCCTTATCGCCGTAGTCGCGTTTGAGCTGGGAGAAGTCCTGAAAGCCGAGGCAGACGGCAACCTTGTTGCTTCTCGCAGTGGCAATGAGATTGTCAAGTCCCTTGAAATATATCGTGGGTAGCTCATCTATAATGACGCCGGACTTTAACATTCCTTTCTTGTTTATAAGCTTCACGATTCGGGAATTGTAAAGACCGAGTGCAGCCCCGTAGATGTTCTGACGGTCGGGATTATTTCCGACACACAGTATCTTTGGTTCTTCGGGATTGTTGATGTCGAGAGTGAAATCATCCCCGGTCATAATCCAATATAACTGCGGAGAAATCATTCGTGTAAGAGGAATCTTTGCGGAAGCTATCTGACCCTGAAGCTGTTCCTGCGCATTGCCCTGCCAAGCGTCGATAAACGGAGAGAGATAGTTTTCCAGTTCAGGATAGCTTGTCAGAATCGGGAATATCTGTTCGTATGGCCGGCAAAGAAATTCTATCGCATGAGGGAATGTGCAGTATTTACCGTTCTCAAATCGCTTCAAATACCATATGATAGCGGCGAAAAGGACGATTGGCGACTCCACAAAGAAGTCTCCCTGCTTTTGCAGCCACGTGCGGTTCAAGTTCATCATGATGGTATAGGCCGACTCGTAAGCGTCGGCAATATCCGTCATGAAATCGGGATGGATAGGGTTACAGCGGTGAGAATGTTCCGGATCATCGAAGTTGATGAAGCAGAACCGAGGCTTTACCTTGCCGTATTTGTCCATATTCGCAAGCATGTGGTTATAGGCGATAGTCGTGAGGTCGGGGCACTTGAAGTCATAGATATAAGCCGCAAATCCTTTCTCTATCTGCTGTTTAATGAAGTTATTGATCACTGCGTAGGACTTGCCGGAGCCAGGAGTGCCAAGCACGATGGTGGCTCTAAACGGATTGACTACGTTTATCCATCCCCGATGCCATTTCTTTTTATAGAAGAATTTCGTAGGGAGATTAACAGAATACTCATTGTCAAGACGTTTTGTTTCCTGCATGAAGGATTCATTTTCCTCATTGAAGCGGTCGTCCATCATATTGTTTTTCAACAGGCGGCTCATCCATACACCGCCTAACAGCAGGCATACGAAACCGGCTATTGTTGTTGCGATATACAGCATCGTCCAGCCGAGACTGACCATCCACCAGTTTAGGAAGAACAGAACGGCGCCGATGCTCAGGAACATCCATATTTGGTTCCATTTTATTTTCTCGTTCTTAACACCCTTCGTGCCGAAGCACGAAAGGGCAAGAAGGAGCAAAGCCCACCATTTGGCGTTCCATGCGTTTTTGAAAAGTCCGCCAGCCTCGTTGNNCGTTGAGATTGCAGAGGACTTTCATCGTTTCAGGATGAAACCGCCATCCTCCGACCAACGCCTGTGAGAACCAATAGATATTGGCAATCACAAGGATTATGCTGACTCCACGGAGCAAGTCCATGATTTTTGCCAGCGATCTTAAATCATCTTCTTGTTGACTCATTGAAATGTATGTTTTAGAATTTATAATTTGGGACCGCGGCGCTTCTTCTTTTTACGCAGCTGCATCTCGCGGTAGAAGGCCTCCTCCTGTGCATCGTAAGCCGGTCCGACTGAGAACAGACCGCCCAGACCGTCGAACATCGAGGTGTCGTCATATCCGTGAGACTGGCTTTGAGCGGACGAAAGTTGCGAAGTGTGACCATGCCGATTGGATTGACTCCCGGATGTTGTGCCATCGGATTGGCTCCTTTCTCCCTGAGACTGATGCTGACTATTGTCAGGAGCCGTTCCATTGTCCTGAGTGTTACTATGCGTCTGGACAATTGGCTTCTCCGCCGGATTACTGAACCATTTTTCGAGGGCATTGGCGGAAAACTCTTTGCCGAGACGGGAGCCATTGAGAACTGTGTGGGTATTATGGTCGATATAGGTTGCACCATATATCCGGCTATCATTGGTGTATCGTAGCACAAGATCTATGTTCTCCGCTTTCAGACGGGCAATGAAATCATCCTTGCCGGATGATTGTTCCATGACCGCTGCGACTTTTCTTTTCGTGGGTCTGACATCAATCTTCTCTTTGGCACGTTCATATCTCTGCTCTATTGCATCTCGTCCGGCAAACTTACCGAGACGCGATGCCTTGAACGGCGAGGCAATAGTCATGCCCTCATCATCAGTGGCAAAATATACCAGACCATGATATTCCCTACCGTTTACCCGACCGTCGGCTTCCTCACACCTTATATTATATAAGGAGAGGATTGCGTTGTATTCGCCAAGAGTCTGGAACTTGTAGCGCATACCCACCATCTTGACTGTGTTGGCGACCTGTCGCTTGATGTCGCCATTGGGGTCAATCTTTTTAATAGGCATATCAGGTGTGATTTTCTGACGCTCGGCGGTATGAAGTCCATACTTCTTTTCAAGTTCACGTGTTATCTCCTTGCTGCGGTAGTAATTATTTTTGGAGTCAATCGCGGAACCGTCGGGTCTGACACGCAAGGCAACTATATGGATATGATGTCGGCCGATGTCCTCATGCTTCACTACAAGGTAAGGCATTTCGGCAAAACCCATCTTCTCCATGTACTCATGGGCAATCTGAATATACTGTGCCTCACTGAGCCGGTCATCGGGATGCGGGTTGAGGGATATGTGCATCATAGTTTTCTCTGCCTTGGTTGCCTGAGGCATCCACCGCTTGAAATCCTCGAAAACCCTCTGAATATTTATAGTCCCGGTGCCGTCATTGTAGAGCTTGTTGGTATCAAGCACCCTGCCATGCTCCTTGTTGATTTTCTCCCCGTTATACACCAAACTGCCGTATAAGGAATTGCCTAAGGAGATTTTCGCAACCATCGCTCGTCGAAATCCTTTGCGAGAGCGACAATCTCGCGGTTCAGTTTCACAAGTTCTATGGTCATCTTCTCTATCTTATAGAGTGCCGCCATCGCTTTCTTTTCGTTGAAATTCTCCCGGAGGGTAGTAAGCAAAAGGTTGTAACTTATGCGAATCTCACGATAGTGGTTGTTCATGTTCGATAGACGGTCGATGAAAATCCGGCTGTTGTCATCGACAACATGAACCTTGAACGGCTTGCCGAATATCTGCATCTTGATAAAGGCAGAGAGGGATTCTATGCCTGACTGCTCCTGCATAGAGAGCAATTTGGATTTTTCCGAGGCGGTGAAGTTCACCGAACATCGGAATGCTGTGGAGGGATCGGCCTTTTTATGCCGCCCTCCACGGTAATTGTTTTGATTCATAAAAACGGGATTTGGTGGTTAAATGGATACGGTGCCGGATAGCACCGAAGAAAATTCTATGGCGATTACGACTTTGGAGTAATCGCAACAGCTCCATGCAATGGCAAGGGGTTTATGCTGCAAAATGAGTTTCACGCAGCGTAAACCATACCTTGCAAGGTTCATGTGAACCTCTAAATCTTATGTAAACAGGTACTGATGCGGATTATACGGAATCAATATCTCAATGGATTGATTCAACCAGAAAAAAAGCCGTAGCTTCGGCCCGACCCATGCCGGATTTATCACCGAATATTATAATATTGGCGATAATCATAAGCCTCGCTTAGAGAACTTCCTTTGCATAGAGTAACAACGAAAGCCCCATAAATTGTTTTCGCTAATTTTCCCAAATGCCCGGATATGACCACGATATGCTTTGTAATGCACATTTCCAAAATGAAATAATCTATTTCCAATCAGCTAATGTTTAAGTTGCAAAGGCAGTCGCTCACATGGCTTGATGCCAATGTCTCTGACTGTCTATCAGGCAAGGCAGATGTTCAACCGAACTGCCGTTCAGACTCATGGTTATTTGTCTGAGCGTATCTATGTCTGTTCGGTCATTCCATTGATTGCCCATTCACATGGATATGTTTCTGTCCACCCATCTGATTGCATACCTGTCTGACCAGATGACTGACCAGTACCTCCTGCAATCAGACCCTGCCGGCTGACTGGCTGACCGGACAGACAGGCAATCAATATGATGAATGGCTGACCGATTGAACAAATACCCGGATATGCCCACGATATGAATTGAAACGCACATATCGAAAACAGAAAAATCTTTTTCTTCCGACATTGCGTTTCACTTACAAACGACCGACAAACCTCTCGGCGAAATCAAATCGCCGGTGGTAACCGAAAAAGCTGAATCAGCGACACCTGCAATCAGACAGGGCCGGAGGTGACAGCGATACCGGCTGACTGAACAGACGGAAAGACGGCTGACTGAACATATTGCCGGATGTGTGTATGTAGAAACGGCAAATCAGTCAAAATGGCAATCACGGAGTCAGTAGAACAGCCTTTTGTATCGACATACAATCGCCCGGTTAAAATATCATACGGCAGACCGTATGGCTGAATCACTGAACAATCATCCTTTCGCCTGATTGTGGAAGCATACCGACCCACAACTCCACATATCAGTGCAAGCCACTCCGGATATATCAGCGGGAAGTGGCACCCAATGGCTATGCGCCCTCCATGAGTTAAACAATCCCATTTACAAATCCTCTGAATTTTCTTATGAGCGACCCCGTATTTGTCGCCTTTGCGTCCCAGAAGGGAGGCTCAGGCAAATCGACACTGACGGCGCTAACGGCAAGCTACCTCCACTATGTCGAAGGAGTGGATGTTCTAGTAGTTGACTGTGATTCCCGTCAGTACACCCAGAAAGACTATCGTGACCACGATATTGTCGTAATCAACGAGACCCCGGCTTTGAAGAAGGCTTTCATGAACTTCTACAAGCGTTTCGACAAACAGCCTTACGAAATCCTTTACTCTACCCCGGCCACGGCTATTGAACAGGCCGAGGAATACATGAAGGATTATCCGGTGCCCAAAGTGGTGTTCTTCGACATCACAGGCACCATCAACGACATGGATCTCGTGAACCTACTTGCACGGATGCACTATCTTTTCATTCCGATCACGACCGACACCGGCGACATGAAAAGCTCCATCCGTTTCGCCAACAAAGTCATGAGTGAGATGATTGCGCCCGGAGGCTCATCCATCAAAGAGATAAAACTTGTCTGGAACCGCATCCCGTCTCGAAAGAAATCAAAACTATGCGAGTTGATTGACAACTATCTCGAAGAACTGCAACTGTCATCCCTCAACACTGTCCTCAGCAACAGTGCCAGGTACTCAAAAGATGACGGAGGCATGGCCGCGAGACCGACCATCTTCCGCTCGACAATGATGCCTCCCGACAAGCAGCTTCTCAAAGACAGCGACCTGCCTGAACTGGTAAGGGAGATTCGTGAAATCATAAACGTATGACCCTATGGCCGATGAAAACAGCAAAGGATTCGATGCCGCCAATTTCCTTGACAATTACAGGGAGGATATAGCGACACCGGTCCGCAAGACCAAGAAACAGGCTGCGCAACAGCCAACGGTGGAAACACCATCGCCGGAAGTGGAGACACCCCCGCCCAAGGTCTGTCAGGATACTGTCTCGAAAACACGTTCAGCCACTGACGGCAAAACCTCTGACAGCATTCTATCACAAGAGGACAGCTATATTCAGGAATTTCTTGTTGAGCGGGTACCTATCGGGTTCTCAAAGTCCGGCTGGCAGGTTGCAGTGTCGGAAGCTCACCATGACAAAATCGTAAAAATAATAGCGATACTCGGTGAACGGCTGACATTCGGCGGTTTTGTTGATAACATCCTGCGCAAACATTTCGATGAGAACAAGGATATTATCCGTAATCTCATATCGAAAAACACCGATTTCTAACCACCAAATCCAAGTTAAATAACAGAAACATGAATAATCCAAGATTCTGCGACCTTCATGCCTGCGGCGTGAATATCGCAAAGGAGGTCGAGACAGGCCTCCCCGTGGAAAAGGACATCGCGGCATACCGTGATGAGTTCCTGACCCCATACACTGTCGGTGCCAGAAAGGGCATCTTCGTACCGCGCGAACTGGTTGACAAACTCGCCAAGACCATCGCGCTCTTCGGCAATCCCGACCTTACAATCGGGGCTTTCGTGACCAATATCCTGATTTCCCACCTTGCCGCGAACCGTACAGTCATCAACGAACTGACGGGACGTGGCTCCAAAACGGTGCTGGTATGATGGACAGATTCTATTATTACCTGTTCTACGGGTCTTTTACCCTGATGCCGATTCTGTTGCTTCTGATACTCATCACACAGCAACGCTGCCGGGTATGGGTCAAAAGATGTGCCCGTAAACTCGACATCATCAATGATACGGTCGAAAGCGTAAAGTATTCCGCTGAATCAGCGATTACACGCTACCTGTCGGATTCTGTGCCGGACAAAATACATGGACTTCTCTCTGAAATGGTAGAGAAGCATTTCAGAGAGAATGTTTTTCCGTGCGAAGTTCGGCCTGAAGATGTTGAATTTGGCTCTCCATATAAGGAGGTCCCCAAGGAATCGTTTGACATCAATGATTTTCCGACGATGGAACCTGAACTACAGGAGAAACTCAGACCTGCGATAGAAACCATAGTCTTTGAGGAAAGTTATGCTGACAAGTATATAACTCGCCCTTCCTTCAATCTCAATGGCATCGGGATGAAACGTGTCGCCCTATCGCCCGAACATTGGACAAAGCTGGTAAGTCTTGGCTTTGTGAATGAGGAGCCGGTATCTGTAAGTGCCATCGTGCATAACATCCTCGCTGAACATTTCGACAAATACGGCAAGGAGATTGGGGAACTCGTAATAATCGGTGACCGTAACAAGAAATATGGTTATGGGAGGAATTGAGATTTTTATCGGAGGCGGTATCCTTGTCTGCAATGCCGTTCTGGTTGCCTATCTGATTAAATCGGGCCAAAGCCGGAACAATGTAAAGCAAGGAAATGATCTTTCGGAACCCATATCGGATGATATGCCGGAAGCAGCGCCGCCGGATTCTGTTCCTCCGTCAAGCTCTGTTGGAGACACAGGTGTGGCACCAAGCAAATTCAGTATGGATGAATTTATGGCAAAGGTGGCTTCTGAAATCGTATCAGATGTAAGGAAGCAAATGCCGAAAATGCTGTCTGAAATGGTCGGAGAACTGAAAGTGCAGGATGTGGAGTTTGTCCCTGATGACGAGATTGAGAAATTCTCTCCCGCGAAGGTCATAGCGCCATTGAACAGTGACGAGATTGAGGATGCCTTCAATACCGACATGAGGGATATAGACGATGCGCCCCCGTCAGAACCGATGGCCAAAGCCGCCTCGATAGATGAACTTGAACAGGCGGTGGCGACGGCTGTAAATCCGGAATCATCCGATGAAGAACTGGC
>DAAV01000123.1 GCA_001701295.1 Bacteroidales bacterium H10 | reverse complement strand
TTTTTAGAGTATGTTTACTTTTGGCATAAGTTAAGATTTAGAAAGAGTTTTTGAGTTTGTTTTGAGATTGAGTGAAGGAGTTATGGGGTTCCATAACGACTGAATGAAGGCTTAAAACAGACCAAAAAGACTTCTAAAGATTTCTTAATGTTAAAAGTAAACATACTCTTAAACACCCTCTTAATTTGCATCCTGTTATGGATTATCTTTCAAAAAACGAATTTATGGACTCAGAGTTTCAGATGACTGTGAAGACCAGAGAGGTGACATTGAGTGTTGAAGAATACCTAAGCCGTTTCAGAAATGCAGAACTGTTCATAAAGCGCTGCATGGAATGCCGGAATTACAACCGCAACTGGTCATGTCCTCCATACAGCCATGACATACCGGCGGAACTGCGGCAATACAGCAACATAACCATAACGGCCACCACCATCACTCCGAAAAAGAAAAACTTACCGCTATCGGAATGGAACAGCATAGTCGGACCAGAGAGAGAACGCGTCGAGAAGCACCTTCTCGCCATGGAAAAGGAACGCGGAGGACGCGCCTTCGGGTTCGGAGGCACATGCTCCTACTGTCCCGAAGATGAATGCACACGGCCGAAAGGACTGCCATGCAGGCATCCGGAACTTGTTCGCCCCTCGCTTGAGGCTTACGGGTTCGATATCTCCAAAACACTGGCGGAACTTTTCGATATTGAACTCGTATGGGGCGAAGAGGGTTTTATGCCGGAATATATAACTTTGGTGAGCGGCTGTATGTTTGACAAAAATATACAGTGACAGGCAGGTCATCANNGGCGGGAATGGCGTCGCCCTCCGACAAGGGCATCGAGCGACAGACGGCCGGGACCGGAAACGAACAGGAGCGCGAACACGATAAGATATGATACAGGCAGTTCGACCTGCGACCAGGGCGCGCCCTTGAGCGTGACAAAAGCGGCCGTCCACATTGTTATGATGATCGGAATCAGCGCCAGTCGGAACAACGCTCCGGTGATGACACCGAGAGAACAGAAAAATTCCGCGAAAATCGCAAGTTGCAACGAATACTTGCTGCCTAAGCCAATCGGATCGGGGAAAGTGGCGCAGAGCGTATCATAAGCCATGATTTTCTGAATGCCGTGTACAAGAAGAAGGCCACCGAATATAATCCGGACAGCCAGCAATATCCATCCGGTGGCAGCGGCCGAACGTGGTCCGCTCGGAAAAATAGACTCACGAATTATCTTATCCATACTATATCAAGTAACTCTTTAGCAATTATTAAGAATAAATGATAATATGTTTTTTTAATCTATATTTATTCTTCATAGCTGCTTGCTTATAAACTGAACGGGACCAGCTTTCTGACCCGCATTATTGTAACAAGTCTTTTTCGGATGCGGTTCAATGTTTTCGGAAGCCGTAAAAATGAACTTTTGGCACCGTTTTTTTATTATTTAAGAAACCAAACATAAAGGCTATGAAAATCAAATCATTTATCGCAATCGGCGCGGCTACACTGATTCTCATGTCGAGTTGCGTCACAAACAAGAAATATGCCGAACTGCAGGACAACTATCAGTCGACCAAAGAAAGTCTGGTGGAATGCAATGCCAACGGCAAGAGTATGGAAGCCATGATCAAGGATCTGAAACAACAGAATTCCGACCTGAAACAGGGCATGGCATCTCTTAAGGAAAGTCTCGACCAGGCCATGAACAATAATGCCCAGGGCAACGTCAACATCTCGAAACTTGTGGACGAGATCAACGCTTCCAACAAGTATATCAAGGAACTCGTGGCGGCAAAATCAAAATCGGATTCTCTGAATCTTGTGCTGACAACCAACCTGACACGCTCGCTCGACGCCTCCGAACTCAAAGATGTGGACGTGAAGGTGCTGAAGGGAGTGGTATATATATCGCTCAACGACAACATGCTTTATAAGTCAGGCAGCTACGAGATAAGTCCTTCGGCAATGGACATACTCAGCAAGATCGCCAAGATCATAAAGGATTATAAGGACTATGACGTTCTGGTGGAAGGAAACACCGACAATGTGCCGATCAGCAGAACTAACATCCGCAACAACTGGGACCTTTCGGCTCTCCGTGCGTCATCGGTTGTGCAGGCTCTGCAGGATGACTTCGGTATAAATCCGTCGAGATTGTCGGCAGCGGGAAGAGGCGAATATAACCCGGTGGCCACAAACGAGACAGCCGACGGACGGGCCAAGAACCGACGTACTCAGATCATAATCACTCCGAATCTCGACCAGTTCATGGATCTGATAGACAAAGCTCCGGAAACCGATTCGGCAGGGAACTGACTGCCACAGACCACATATACGACAAGAGGGATATTCCGTGCTGGAATATCCCCCTTTTTGTCTTACCGGAAAATGTTGTTAACTTTGCACCTTGATTCAAAGACTTATGAAACTTAGACACTTTTTTGTATGCTGGTGGCCCACGATGATTGTTCTCGCTGCGGTATTGTGGCTCACGCTTGCCCCGGATCCTGTACCGGATACGGGCATTGAACTCTTTCCGCATGCCGACAAGATCGTGCATGCGGTCATGATGGGAGGTCTTGCCTCGGTGGTGTTTTTCGACTACAAGCGCACCGCCGCCCACAGAAAGAAGCGGTTTGGATTCAGGCCGGTTATGATCATGGCGCTATGCACCGCGCTGTTCGCAGCCGTAGACGAATGGGCACAAGGAGCCATGGCGATCGGCAGATCGTCTGATTTCTACGATCTTCTTGCCGACTGGGCCGGGATAATTCTGGCATCACTTATTGTCCCGCCGATCCTTAACCGATATCTGCAGAAAGCTTAGAAACTGTTTACTTTTAGAGACGGATTGCTTTCAACGAACCAAGGAAATATATTCTCCATATCCTTCCGCTTCCATTTCCTCAAGAGGGATAAACCTGAGAGAAGCCGAGTTGATACAATATCTCAGCCCTCCGCTCTCTGCGGGACCGTCTTCGAACACATGGCCAAGATGCGCGCCTGAAACGGAAGACCGGACCTCGGTGCGTATGCGGCCGTAACTCGTATCGAGATGTTCCGAAATAAAAGAACTGTCTATCGGACGAGAGAACGCAGGCCAGCCGCATCCTGAATCATACTTGTCGGACGATACAAAAAGCGGAGTGCCGTCGGTAATATCCACATATATCCCCTTTCGGAATTCATGATCATATTCATTTACAAAGGGACGCTCGGTGGCACCGTTCTGCGTCACCTCCCATTGCAATGGCGTCAGACGTCTGCGCAGGTCCTCTCTGGATTTTGACGAAGAAAGCGGTCGTGATGTCTTGCCAAGTTTTTTCGCTTCTTCAAAGAGAGCTGGATTTACATGGCAATATCCCCGCGGGTTCTTATAGAGATAGTCCTGATGATACTCTTCTGCGGGATAGAAGTTCTCCAACTTCCCCACTTCGATTGCCAGCGGAGCACTTACACGACGTTGCAACGCGGCGACGGCCGCATCGACAACGGGCTTATCCTCCCGATCCACGTAATAAATGCCGGTGCGGTATTGAGTACCGACATCATTCCCCTGACGGTTGNNTCGGATCTATGCTTCTGAAATAAAGCTGCAACAGATCTGTCAGACCGACTTCATCGGAATCATACACTATCTTTACCGTCTCGGCCGCGCCGGTACGGCCTGTGCATACCTGTTCATAAGTCGGATCCTTGATCAGGCTGTTGGCATATCCCGCCACCGAATCAGACACACCGGGGACAAGAGAGAAGAGATGGGCGGTGCCCCAGAAACAACCGCCGGCCATATATATTGTTTTTAGATTCATCGTAAAGAGTTTTTTAGAAAAACATCATGAGGCGGGGTTTGTATCATGCGTTTCAGAAAAGAATGTCGTCTATAGCGTCAAGCTCCTCCTTACTGAAAGATATGTTGTCAAGACATTTTATACTGTCCGCCAGCTGGGAGACAGAACTGCATCCCACAATAACTGATGTAACCTTGTCATCCTTAAGAAGCCAGGACAAAGACATTTCCGCAAGAGTCTGTCCTCTTGAAGCAGCGATACTGTTAAGTGCCTGAAGTCTGGTCACAAGTTCGGGAGTCACATCGTCCGCTTTGAGAAACACGCCCTTGGCCGCCCTGGAATCGCGAGGAATTCCATTGAGATAACGGTCAGTAAGAATGCCCTGTTGCAACGGAGAATAGGCTGTGAATCCTACTCCGCTTTCATAAGCCTGACCGAGAACGCCGGAAGATTCTACATTCCGGTCCATCATATTGTAACGCCCCTGATAAATAAGACAGGGCACGTCACGCGCCCCCAGATAGCTGTAGGCGACTGCCGCAGCGTCGGCCGGCCAGTTGGAAATTCCCACATACAACGCCTTGCCATGCCGCACTATGTCTACAAGAGCCTGCAGAGTCTCCTCTACGGGAGTTTCCGGATCATACCGGTGACTGTAGAATATGTCGACATAATCAAGATTCATTCTCTTAAGACTCTGATCGAGCGATGCAAAAAGATATTTACGGGAACCCCAATTGCCGTAAGGACCGGGCCACATATCGAAACCGGCCTTTGTGGTGATGATCATTTCATCTCGGTATGGCATAAAAGATGATTTCATGACCAGACCGAAAGTTTCTTCTGCCGAGCCATAGGAAGGGCCGTAATTATTGGCAAGATCAAAACATGTGATGCCATGATCGAATGCATAATAAAGCATATCGCGGCTATTGGAAAGAGAGTTTACATCGCCGAAATTATGCCAGAGACCAATAGACACACTAGGCAATAATATGCCGCTCCTGCCACATCGGGCATACTGCATGGAGCCTTCATAACGGTCCGCGGCAGCTGAATAATGAGGATTTATCATAAGTAAGTGATCAAATTAAAACGACAGTAAGTGATTTAATTAAAGAAATACTCGGTTTAGACCGGACAGCTGTATGAGAACAGCGTAACCGGAACTGAAAACAAATATAGTTATTTTTATCGAGGTTACTGGCACGATACTGAATTTTCTTAATTATTATCACAAGATCCGCGGATGGTTTATTATCTTTATTGTGTAAATAGCTATTGGCACAGTTTTTTGCAACATCAAGACACAGAGGGAATAATTGACAAAAATTTCTTTTGTGACACGATAAAAAAGCTTAAACAATAAAAATTTGCACTCCAAAGCATTGCAGATTGAGAAAAAATCATTAACTTTGCAATGTAAAACGAAGATGACAGTTCTCGTAACGGTCAAAACCGAACAGAATTATAACTTGTCCATCCAATTTTACAAGGTCCTATAGCTCAGTTGGTCAGAGCACCTGACTCATAATCAGGGAGTCCTTGGTTCAAGCCCAAGTGGGACCACTACCGGGTCACTATTGAGTGACCCTTTTTTGTGTCCGCAAGTGATTGTGGCTCAGAACTTAGCAATCTTTGAATATCCTTATTATCAGCGGTTTAGCACATTATCGACTTGTCGTGATTAGCCAAAGGTAGCATTTGTTAGTTTCGATTTAGCACACTAACTTTGGTACAGATTTCAGAAGCGTACCAAAGAAACGTACCGAAAAAGTACCGGAATCGTACCCGCAGAAACGCAGATTTCACAAGATACCGCCGGAAGGATCAAATCGGCCGATAATATCCTTTCAAGGCGTTGGCATTAAAGAGTTTGTGCTATTTGCTGCTAAATAGTTCAGGCTACGAACAACACCACTCCGGAGGGTGTTGCAAAATCAGGTTCGGTACATTTTTGCCTTATGTGGTACACACTTCTGAAATGTACCAGAACAAATAATCAACTAAAAATGCAATCAAACCGATATGGCTGGAATACCACAGATAAAGCGGCCCAAGCCGAAATTACGGTGCATTTGTTAAAACGGGGAGAATGAAGTGTTAAAAATTCAGGCGTATAGCTTGACGAGGCGGAATATGAAGAAATCACGGTCTCTTACTCCTCGCATCTGTGCACGGAATATCTTGACTTTGGAATTGAATGCCTCGGCTGAGGCGTTGGTGGATCGACGACGAAAATAATTTAGGATTGTCGGGGCGTGATTCTTGAATGTCTTTATTACGGAGCGGAAGTTATTGTTGCCCAAAGTCATTACTTGTTCATACCATCTGTTCATTTTCCCCATGGCTTTTGTCGGTGAGATTTTCATGTTGAATATGCGACGAAGCTCCATTGCAAGACGGTATGCATCTTTCAGTATCGGATAGTATCTGAACAGGATGTTTGCACGATGACGCTGTATGTCAGTCCATTTGCTTTGCGCCATCATCAGCATGTGCTTGCTGCGGGCGAGTATCTGGCGCATGGTCTCGCCGTTTGAGTATGTTGCAGGAGGCTCCGACTTATCGCGGGCATTGTCCTCGGCTATGAGCTGCCTGCGGATGTCGACACGGATTTCATCGACAGCCTCGTTGTAAACCTGCTGCACATGGAAACGGTCGTTGACAACGTGTGCGTTGTAGAAGACCTCGGCGGCTATCAGCATCATCGAGGGCGACAGATCGCACGTCACTTCTTTCACCCGGCGCCTTACCGATTTACCCATTGCCCCGATGAGGATTGAGATAATCTCGTCGCTTTTCGTGCCCGGAATTGCAGCGGCAAGAGTGCCTCGGCCGCCATGACCGTCTTTGTTGGTGAGGAAGGTCCATACCTCGCCGTTGCTCAGACAAGTCTCGTCAAGACTCATATACGGGCCGATGTTGGCGGCATTGAAATAAAACCCGCAACCGAGTTCATTCTCGCACCATTCAGAGTATCCGCTCAATTTATTACGGTACATGTCAGCGAAATACTTGCCGTTGACACAGTACATCTGCGCTATGTGCTTGATGGACAAAGCTGTCGTCTCAACCTTCGTCTTTTAAAAAAGTCACGAACTCGGCGCTGAGTCGTGTGCCCTCTTCATTGGGAAGTTCAAGATTATAGCTGAATATCTCGTTGGTACTCTTGTCCCACCATTTGTTTTTACGCATGTGCAGATAAACGGGCCTGCCACGCATCGGGTAGTCCTGTACTGTTACATAATCCGTGTATCCACGGGCTACTATGTTCGGATTACGATAGTCTTCGTCGGAAAGTTTCTTCTTCTCGTCAAGCCATATGTCGTATGACTGGTCTGTCTTTTCAAAACGAACCATCTCAAACAGCTCATTTAAGCCTTCAGGTAAAAACTGCCAAAATGCATCACTGGTTTTCATGACGCAAATTTAACACTTTTCGGAAAA